>CAISJA010000255.1 GCA_903885525.1 uncultured Opitutaceae bacterium | reverse complement strand
GCCGGCGGCACCCGGAAAAATGCGCGCCGGCTTTCGTTCTACGCAACCAACGTCACCTGCCCACCGCCTTGCATGAACTTTTTCAGCCACTTACGCGGTAGGAGTAAGGAGCCCTGGGGCCCCCCCCAGGCGGAGTAGTGGCTGATGCTCAGGCAAGGGCGGCGTGGAGTATCTCCACGGGATGCAGCGCGATCCGGCCGGTGGCGTCCTTGATCTGGTGACGGCAGCTGGTGCCGGGCGCGGCGATCAGGGTGTCCGCCGGAGCGGAACGCACAGCAGGCAGAAGCACCAGTTCGCCGACCTGTTGGGAGAGCTCATAGTGCTCTACCTCGTAGCCGAAGGACCCGGCCATGCCGCAGCAACCGCTGGGGATGACCTGTACCTTGTGGCCGGGGGGCAGCTCCAGCATTTTTACGGTGGGCACGAGGGAGGAGAGTGCTTTCTGGTGGCAGTGGCCGTGGAGCTTGATCGCCTGGGCGCGCGGGGCGAACGAGGCGGAGGTGATCCGGCCGGCGGCCATCTCGCGGGCGATGAACTCGTCGATCAGGAGCGCGTTCTTGGCCAGAGCCCGGGCTGCATCCTTCAGGTCGGCAGGTACGAGATCAGGGTACTCGTCGCGGAAGGAGAGGATCGCCGAAGGCTCCAGACCGATGAGGGGGGCGTCGGCGGTGATCACCTCGCGCAGCAGGGTGACATTGCGGATGGCAATGACGCGGGCGGCGCGCACGAGACCTTTCGACAAGTGGGCCCGGCCGCTCTCCCCATGCTTCGGGATGATGACCTCGTAGCCCAGGCGGTTCAGCAGCTGCACCGCCTTGATGCCCAGCGGGGTGTCATTGAAATTCGTGAATTCATCACAGAAGAGGTGGACGCGGCCGTGCGGGAATCGTTGGTGGGCCGGGTTGGCCTGACGGCTGTGCCAGGAAGCGAGCGTGGTCTCGTGCAGCAGGGGCAGGCTGCGCTGCGGGGCGAAGCGGGCGATCCGCTTGATCCAGCGCGAGGTATCGGGTGCCGTGACGGCCCAATTGTAGAGGCGGGGGGCGAGGGCGGCGAGGCGCATGGAGCGGGCAAAACCCGCCACGAGTTGCGAACGCAGCGGCACGCCGTGCGCATCATGATAGTGCTGGAGCCATTCGGCTTTCAGGCGGGTGACATCGACGTTCGTGGGGCACTCCGCCTTGCAGCCCTTGCAGGAGAGGCAAAGGTCCATCACGGCGGCGACCTCGGCGCTGTCCCAGGGGTTTTCCTGGTGTTCCGGATGGGAGAGGACATCGCGCAGCATGTTGGCGCGGGCGCGTGTGCTGTCCTGCTCGTTGCGCGTGGCCATGAAGCTGGGGCACATGGTGCCGCCCATGTGGTGGGATTTGCGGCATTCGCCCACGCCGGAGCATTTTTCTGCGGCCCGCACGATGCCGAGCGAGGCGCTGAAATCAAACAGGGTCCGGTATTCCGGATCGGCCTGCCCCGGGGCGTGCCGGAGCGAGGTGTCCATGGGCGGGGTATCGATGATCTTGCCGGGATTGAGCAGGCCGTGCGGGTCGAAGGTCTCCTTGACCAGCCGCATCATGGCGTAGCACTCGGCGCCGACCATGAACTGGATGAATTCGCCACGCAGGCGGCCGTCCCCGTGCTCGCCGGAGATGGAGCCGCGATACTTTTTTACCAACACCGCGATGTCAGTGCCGATGCTCCGGAACATCCGCAGGCCGGCGGGCGTTTTGAGGTCGAAGAGCGGCCGGGTGTGCAGTTCGCCCGCGCCGGCATGGGCGTAATACACGCAGCTGATGCCGTACTTGCCCTTCATCAGAGCATCAAACTCGGCGATATAGGCCGGCAGGTCCTCGACGGCCACGGCGGTGTCTTCGACAACCTCGCGGGGCTTGGCGTCGCCCACCACGTTGCTCATCAGGCCTTGGCCGGCCTTGCGCAGCTCCCAGACCCTGTTGCAGTCGTCGCCCCAGAGCACGGGGAAGGCGTAGCCGAGGCCGGCGGTCCGGCATTCGGCTTCGATGGCCCGCATCTCGGCCTCGATGTAGGAGCGGTCGATGTGACGGATCTCGACCACAAGGACCCCGCCGGGGTCGCCCTGGACGAAGAAGCGGTTCTTGGCCTGCTCGAGATTGGCCTTGGTGCACTCCAGAATGTGGCGGTCGATCAGCTCGCAGCCAAAAGGCTTGTGCCGCATGGCAATCAGTGTGGCCTGGAGCGAATCAGCGATGCTGGCGAAATGCGCGCAAAGCAGGGCACCGGGGGGCGGCAGGGGCTCGCAATTGAGCTCGAATTCCGCGCCCAGGAACAGCGTGCCTTCCGACCCGGCGAGGAGCCGGCAGAGGTTGAACGGCTGGGCCGAAGCGGGATCGAAGACGGCGCAGTCCATCAGCAGGTCCAACGCGTAGCCGGTGTTGCGGCGCGTGACGGTGGGCTTCGGGTAGTTGTCGCGGATGAGCTGGCGGTTGCGGGCGTCGCCGAGGAGGTCGCGGACCGTACGGTAGATGCGGGTCTCAAGGGTGTCGGGACCCGCGCATTTGGCATCGAATTCCGCGCGGGTGAGCGGGCCGAAGGTGGCTTCGGAGCCGTCGCTGAGGAAACCCCGGGCCGAGACCAGGTGCTCGCGGGTGGTGCCGTGGACGATGGAATTGGCGCCGCAGGAATTGTTGCCGACCATGCCGCCGATCATGGCGCGGTTGGCGGTGGACGTTTCCGGTGTGAAAAACAACCCGGAGGGCTTGAGGAAGAGATTGAGCTCGTTGCGGACTACGCCCGGCTGGACGCGCACGCGGCGGCCGGCGGCGTCGAAGCCCAGGATACGGTTCAGGTACCGTCCAACATCGACCACGAGGCCGGAGCCCACCACCTGGCCCGCGAGCGAGGTGCCGGCGGCGCGGGGGATCAGCCCGGTACGGTGGCGGTTCGCAAAACCAAGCAGGGCGCGGAGGTCGGCCTCCGAGCGGGGCCGGGCGACAGCCAGCGGAGTCTCGAGGTATTCGGAGGCATCTGTGGCGTACAGGGTCCGCATGGCGCGGTCCGTGTATAGTTCGCCTTCAAGGTTGGCGGCAAGTTGGCGGAGATCGGAGGAGGTGGGCGCGGGGCTCATCGGTGCGGATGGACTACGTAGAAACATCCGGCCGGATAGGCGAGCCTGCGAAGGGGAGGGCTCCGGCTTTACGTGTCTTAATGTCCGGGGGAATCAGGATCATGACCCCGTCTTATGTCAGTGGAGCCAGGGTGGGCACGCCTGTGGCCCTGCTGCGATTGCCCCGGCTCCCGCCACGGGCAAGGGCCGTTTCAACCAGGTCCGGCCACCCTCCCGCGGCTCCACCGCCTTGGTCCGTCGCAATCTTCACTGACCGCGTGATGGTTGCCGCCGCGTTGGCCAAGTGCCACGAGGTGCGGCCAGGTGCCGCCCGGCTTGCTGCACCGCCAGCCGGGTGGAAGGGGAATTGTTTCTGCCTGTCGGCGGCTTCGCCGGAGCCCCGGGCAGGATCAACCTGCCGTTACAGCGGAGCAGGGAGCGGACGAACTCTCGGCGGTGAGTAGAAACAGCGGATGGGCGCAAGACTGCTCGGATTCGATGATTCACTTTTCCAGCGCACATGGCCTAACTCCCGGACGTGGAGAAAATCCGGCTGAGTCTATTGCTCGTCCTTGCCTGCATCCTGTTGGGGGCGGAGGAACCGCGGCCGGCTGAGCCGGAGAATCTTCCCGCCCAAGAGGAGAGCGGGACTGCGGAAGGTGGCGCAGCCAAGGAACCAGTGCCAGTGCACAACTGGCTGGAAGCCCAGGTGGAGTTGCACCGCCGGGGCTTTTCGTGCGGCTCGATCGACGGCATCAAGGGCGCCCAGACCGTGGCTGCGCTCCGTGCTTTCCAGCGCAACGTCGGAGTGCGCCACAGCGGGGAACTGGACCAGGCCACGCAGGAGATACTGCAACTGAGTGGGCCGGCCTTGACCACGCATGTTTTCAGTGTCGAGGAACTGGCGCGGATTCACCCCGTGCCCGACACCTGGCAGGGCAAGTCGGAACTGGAGTCGCTCGACTTCGGCAGCCCGCTCGAATTCGTCGCCGAGACCTACCGGGCCAGCCCGAACTACCTCAAGAAACTGAACCCCGACACCCCTTGGGACGAAATCCTGCCCGGCACGACCGTGCGGGTGCCGGCGGTCGAGCCCTATCATCCCCCTGGCAAGGCCACCCGCGTCCATATCAGCCTGACCGAACATGAGCTCGAGGCGGTCGACGTCGCCGGGCATGTCATCGCACATTTCCCTGTGAGCATTGCGAAAAAGGTCGAGAAGCGGCCGGTGGGGGAGCTGCACGTCACGGTGATCATTCCCGCGCCGAACTACACTTTCGATCCGGAGGTGTTCCCCGAATCGGAGGAGGGACAGCAGCTCGGGCACAAGCTGATCATCCCGCCCGGGCCGAACAATCCGGTCGGCGTGGCCTGGGTCGGCCTCGACCGGCCCGGTTACGGGATGCATGGCACGCCCGATCCGGAGAAGGTCGGGCGCACGGAATCACATGGGTGCTTCCGGCTCGCGAATTGGGATGCGCAGGCGTTGCTCGAACTCGTCTGGATCGGGCTGCCGGTGGAGGTGGAGCCGTAGCGGGCGCCTCAGAGGAAATACAGCACCCGGATCATCTGCCCGGTGGCGATGGCGCCGGCGGTGAGCGAGGCCAGCCAGAGCCAGCGCTTCTTCATCACGAGCGTGATACCGCCGAGCGCGATGGCGATTTGGAAGACGGTGGTGGAAAGTCCCATTTCGCGGCCGGCATTGGCGGCGTGCGTGGCGGCGTCGCGAGCGGTGTCTCGCTTTGCTTCGTAGGATTTGGCCGTGTCCGAAATTTCTTTCTGCTCCTTGTCGTAACGGTCGACGCGGGCGGTCGCGGCGGTCAGCGCCTTGCCGTCCGCTCCCGGGACCGACGCCAGGCGCTCCTTTTCCTGTTCGTACAGGCTCTTCTTGATCCCCTTGGCCTGATAGAAAGCCCATTCATCGGAAGCTTTCGCCTGGTTGAAGGTCGCTTCGTTGAGCTGTTTCATCGTGGCCGAGGAGTACCCGGCGCCGCGTTGGGTCGCGATGGCGGCGAGGACGGCGAGGAAAATCATGGAGAGGGACACATACTTGGTCCACGCCTCGCGCTTTTCCTTCGCTTTTTGGGTTTGCTGGTCGGCCTTGAGGGCGGCGACCAAGCCCTTCAGTTCGTCGAGATTATCGCTCATGGTGCGGTTTTGTATGCAGAGGGATTTCCCCCTGTCCAGCTCCTTGGGGGCACCGGCTGGGATGTCCCGGAGGGGGCGGCGGCAGCAGCGGCATGGGCAGAGGGCCGGCCGGGTGCCCGGAGGGGGCGGGTGTGCCGCCCGGTGCCAAGGGCCCTCGGCCGGGGCGGTCCCGCCGGCAAGGTGGGTGGCGGGAGCCGGCTGCGCCCCGGGAGGCAGGCGCAGAGACTTCAAGTATCAATAATGGTGATACAAATTCCGCCACCGGGCTCGGTCGGGCCGGGCGAAAGATTTTGCAGATGTCGTGGAGAAAAAAACGATGCGCAAAACTATGGTTACCAATATATAACAACATCATGAGAAATAATTAACTCAAAAGGCTTGCCTGCGGCAAACGGGTTCGCACCTTCTCCCTTCCCGCTGGCCATCAGCGCCTCAAACAAAGCGCCGGTGAGCAGCAGGGAAAGCGGGTGTTCCTTAAAGATTTTCTGAAAATTTTCCGAAAAAGTATTGACGGACGAGATTCAAGATGGCTCTTTGGAACCCTTTCCCCTTAATTGGGACCGGTTCTTTGAAATTTACTTTGTGCGATTGATT
>CAISJA010000254.1 GCA_903885525.1 uncultured Opitutaceae bacterium | reverse complement strand
TCGGCGACGGCGACACCGGACCCAACACCGGTGGCATGGGCGCCTACTCCCCCGCCGACGTGGTGACACCCGCGCTGCTGGACCGCATCGAGCGCGAGATCGTGCGCCCCTCCGTCGACGCCATTGCGGCCGAGGGCATCCGGTTCTGCGGCACGCTTTTCATCGGCCTCATGCTGACCCCGGACGGGCCGAGCGTGCTGGAATACAACACCCGCTTCGGCGACCCGGAAACCCAAGTCGTGCTGCCGCGGATCAAATCGGACGTGCTCTCGCTCCTCTGGGCCGCCGCCCGGGGGCAACTCGCCGGTTACCAACTGGAAATCCACCCCGATGCGGCCCTGTGCGTCGTGATCGCCGCCCAGGGATACCCGGAAACCTATGCGCAGGGCGATGTCATCACCCTGCCCGAGAGCCTTCCCCCCGGCACTTTTGCCTACCAAGCCGGGACGGCCCGCCACTCCGCCGGCCAGCTCGTCACCCACGGCGGCCGGGTGCTGGGGGTGACGGCGCTGGCCCCCACGCTGCGCGAGGCGGCCGACCGGGCCTACACCGCCTGCGCCGCCATCACCTGCGCTTCAAAATACTACCGCCGCGACATCGGCTCCCGCCAACTCTCCCGCCCATGAAATGCCCCGCGCCAGTCCTGCTCCTGCTGCTTGGCCTCGCCGGCACCCGCGCCGCCGAGCCGAGCGCCCCGATCGACCTGGGCGAGGAGCTGGGCTATGTCCGGATCCACTCCAGCGCCGAGGCGGAAAAAGTGCTGGGACCCGTCCTGCGGCGGGACGCGGCGCTCATCGTCGACCTGCGCTACCCTACCGACGGGCTGGCCCACTACGAGATGGTCGGGCAGCTCTTGGAGCAGCATCCCACCGGCAAACTCTTGTTTCTGCTGGTCAGCCCGGACACCCCGCCCCGCGCTGTGCTGCTCGTGCAAGCCCTGGCCGCCCGCTCGCTCGTCCTCGGGGCGACCGGTTCCTGGGTGCCGGCCCAGCACGGGGTGTTGGTCGCCCAAACCGCGGCGGCCGACCGCCAAGCCTACGACGCCTTTGAAACCGGCCAGCCCGCCGCGGCATTGATTGCAGGCAAAATCGAGAAGGACCGCTACGACGAGGCGGCACTGATGACTGACTTCCACGGCGGCAACCCCGATCCCCTCCCGCCCGCGGCCCCGGACACAGCCAAAGCGAAGCCCGCGGCCGATGGCGCCGCCAAACCCGTGCCCACCGACCGGGTCTGGCAGCGGGCCGTCCATCTGCACCGGGCCCTGCTGGCGATCCCGCGCCAAGGTTGACCCCACCGACCTTGTGGCCAGATTGCCCGAAGCCCCGCGCCGCCTGGCCCCTTTCACCCGCCCGATGTCGTCCCCCGGATCCATCCTCGTCGTCTGCACCGCCAATATCTGCCGCAGTCCCATGGCAGAGGGCCTGCTGCGGCATGCCCTGGCCGGGCAGCCAGAGCCGCTCCGCCGCCTGGCCGTGATTTCGGCGGGCGTGGTCGCGCGCCCCGGCGAGGGCGTCTCGGCCAACTCCGTCGTGGCGCTGCGCAAGGCCGGCATCGACATCTCCGGCCACCAGGCCCGCCCGCTGACGCAGGCCATGCTGGACGAGGCGCTGGCGGTGTTTTGCATGACGGAGGGACACCGCGGCATGATCACGCTCCAGGCCGACCCGGTGCCGCCGCACCTGCACCTCTTCCGCGAATTTCTGCCCCCCCCGGCGGCCCAGGAAATCGGCGACCCGTACGGCGGTCCCCTGCGCCTCTATGAACAATGCCGGGATGAAATGGTGGAGGCCATCCCCGGCCTGCTGGATTACCTGCGTTCGCTCACGGCCGGGACGTGACACACTCCGCCCGGATTTCGGGTTGCGGATTGCCCTTCCGCCGCCTGCCTTGGGGGCCTCACCCGCCGCTTTCAGCTCCTTGTCACCCGCTCCCAACCCTCCACCCTGCCTGCCTGCAACCTGACCGTCCTCCATTCACTTCCCACCATGTCCCTCAACGCCGCCCCCCTTGCCCAAGTCGATCCCGAAATCCATGCCGCCATCGCGGGCGAGCTGGCCCGTGAGCAGCATCACCTGGAGCTGATCGCCTCGGAGAACTTCACCTACCCGGCCGTCCTCGAAGCCCTGGGCTCCGTCCTGACGAACAAGTACGCCGAAGGCTATCCCGGCAAACGCTGGTACGGCGGCTGCGAACAAGTCGACAAGGTCGAGGTCCTCGCCATCGAGCGCGCCAAGAAACTGTTCGGGGCCGACCACGCCAACGTCCAGCCCCACTCGGGCGCCCAGGCCAACGCCGCCGTCTACGCCGCCGTGCTCGTCCCCGGCGACAAGGTTCTGGGCATGAACCTCAGCCACGGCGGCCACCTCACCCACGGCAACCCCGCCAATTTCTCCGGCAAGCTCTACGCCTTCTGCCAGTACGGCGTCCGCGAGGACAACGGCCGGATCGACTACGACGAGCTGGCCGCCGTCGCCCTACGCGAAAAGCCGAAGATGATCACGGTCGGCGCCTCCGCCTACTCCCGCATCATCGACTTTGCGCGCATGGGGGAGATCGCCCGCTCGGTCGGCGCCTACCTTTTCGCCGACATCGCGCACATCGCCGGCCTCGTCGCCACCGGCCACCACCCCTCGCCGGTGCCGCACGCCGACTTCGTCACCACCACCACACACAAGACCCTGCGCGGCCCCCGCGGCGGGCTCATCCTCTGCCGCGCCGCCCACGCCAAGGCCATCGACTCCGCCGTGTTCCCCGGCATGCAGGGCGGCCCGCTCATGCACGTCATCGCGGCCAAGGCCGTGTGCTTCCACGAGGCGCTGCAGCCGGAGTTCAAGGCCTACCAGACGCAGATCGTGGCGAACGCCCGCGCGCTCGCCGCCGGCATGGTCCGCAACGGCTTCCGCCTCGTCTCCGGCGGCACCGACAACCACCTGATGCTCGTGGACGTCGGGGCCCGCGGCCTCGGCGGCAAGCAG
>CAISJA010000253.1 GCA_903885525.1 uncultured Opitutaceae bacterium | reverse complement strand
TGCTCGATGGGCAGGCCGTGGCAGTCCCAGCCGGGCACGTAGGGCGTGCGGTAGCCGCGCATGGACTTGTAGCGGTTGACGAAATCCTTGAGCGACTTGTTCAGGGCTGTGCCGATATGGACGTCGCCGTTGGTGAAGGGCGGGCCGTCGTGGAGGACGAAGGCGGGGCGGCCGGCGCGCTGCTGCTGGATGCGGCCGTAGAGGCCGAGCCTGTCCCAACGGGCCAGGCGCGCAGGCTCGCGCTGCACGAGGTTCGCCCGCATGGGGAACTCGGTCTGGGGAAGCAGCAGCGTGTCTTTCAGGTCTTGCGCCATGGAAATAAAAGCGTCGGAAGCTACCCCAAGGCAGGGGCGAGTCAAGGGGGGAGAAAGCCCAGGTTTCCCGGCGCGGGAACTGGCGTTTTTCTCTCGGAAATCCGCCCTTGCCTTCGCCCGGGGGATCGCCTGCGCGAGGGGCCGGAAGGCATGCCGGACCAAGGTGGGCTCGCCGGTTGCCCCCCACAGGTCGCCCAAGTCTCCGCCGATCCTCTCCAGCAATGGCGGCGTGGCCAGCCGCGCCGGCTCAACGCCAGCCGCTCACCGTGTCGACCAGGGCCTGCATGCATTCCAGCTTGGCTTGCGGCATGATGCCGTGGCCGAGGTTGAAAATGTGTCCGGCCGTGCCCCGCATGGTCTCGAGCAGGCGGGTGGTTTCGCGGCGCACAATCTCGGGCGTGGTGTTCATGAGCACCGGGTCGAGATTGCCCTGCAGGGCGACGTGGGCCGGCACCAGACGGCGGACGACGCCGAGGTCAACCGTCCAGTCGACCCCGAGCACGCGCGCGCCGGTGAAGGCCATGTCGGTCAGCTGGGAGGGCGTGCCCTTGGCATAGAGAATGACAGGGAAATCCCGCGGCAGGGCCGCGATGATCGCGCGCATCCAGCGCAGGGAAGCCGCTTCGTAGTCCTGCCCGGCGATGATCCCGCCCCAGGAATCGAAGAGCTGGATGGCGTCGGCACCGGCGCGGATCTGCATCTGGAAATACGCGATGAGCGCGGTGGTGAGCTTTTCCATCAACCCCTCGAAGAACGGGCGGTCGGTGAAGAAGAGCTCCTTGATCCGGGAAAAATCCTCCGAGCTGCCGCCCTCGACCATGTAGGTGGCCAGCGTCCAGGGCGAGCCGCCAAAGCCGAGCAGGGCGCGTTCGCCCTTGAGCTCGGTTTTGACGAGGGCGAGGGCCTGGGCGACGTAGTCCAGTTTTTCGGCCACGGCGGAGGGGTCGAGGCGGTCGAGCTGGGCCCGGTTTTCTAGGCGGAATTCCATGCCGATGCCGCCTTCCTCGCGGAACTTGTAGCCCTGGCCGAGGGCTTCGGGGATGACCAAGATGTCCGAGAAGATGATGGCGGCGTCGAGGGCGAAGCGGCGCAGCGGCTGCAGCGTGACTTCGGCGGCGAGATGCGGTGTGCGCACCATTTCGAGAAAGGAGGACTTGGCCTTCAGGGCGCGGTATTCCGGCAGGTACCGGCCGGCCTGGCGCATGACCCAGAGCGGAGGGCGCTCGAGCGGCTGACAGGCGCAGGCGGAGAGAAAACGTTGGCGGGAGGTCATGGGGAAAATTCGGCGGGCATCCTGGAGGAGGCTCAGGCGGGCAGGGAAGCCCAATCGCGCGGCACCAGGTAATGCTCCAGCAGGCGGGCTTCGGGCGACCCCGGCTCGGGTCGCCAGCCGTAGCGCCACGAGGCGAAGGGCGGCAGCGACATCAAAATGCTCTCGGTGCGGCCACCCGAGTGCAGGCCGAAGTGGGTGCCGCGGTCGAGCACGAGGTTGAATTCGGCGTAGCGGCCGCGGCGGTGGAGCTGGTGGGCGCGTTCGCGCTCGCCATAGGGCAGGTGGCGCCGCCGGGCAACGATCGGCAGGTAGGCGGGCAGGAAGGCCTCCCCCACGTCGCGCCAGAAGGCGAAGCTGCCGGCGAAGTCCGGCGCGCAAAAATCATCAAAAAAAATGCCGCCGATGCCGCGCGGCTCGGCGCGGTGTTTGAGGTAAAAATACTCGTCGCACCACTGTTTGAACCGGGGGTAGAGCCCGGCCCCATGCGGGGCGCAGGCGGCGCGGGCGGTGCGATGCCAGTGCCCGCAGTCCTCGTCGAAGCCGTAGCAGGGGGAGAGGTCAAAGCCGCCGCCGAACCACCACACCGCCGGCCCGCCCTCGCCGGCGCGGAAAAAGCGCACGTTGAGGTGGGCGGTCGGCACGTAGGGATGGCGCGGGTGGATGACCACCGAGACGCCCATCGCCTGGTAGGGCCGGCCGGCCAGTTCCGGGCGGCGGGCCGTGGCCGAAGGAGGCAGCGCCGCACCCTGCACCTCGGAAAAGCCCACGCCCGCCTTTTCCCAAAGCGCGCCGTCCGCCAGCACGCGGGAGCAACCGCCCCCGCCGTCCGGGCGTTCCCAGCGGTCCTCCGCGAAGCCGGCGCCGTCGTCCGCCGCGCTCAGGGCGGCACAGATCTGGTCTTGCAACGCGAGGAGGTAGGTGCGGATGGCGGGTAGGTCGGGTGGCATGCGGGAGCCGCCAAAGAAACCCCGCCCGCCCCGCCCCGCAACTCCTTTACCGGCGCCGCCGCCCTCGTCCGACGGGGGCGGGTTGCGCCGGGCGGGCGGGAAAGGCCCCGCCCCGCCGGGGAGCGCCCTCCGGCACCGGCGACAAACCGGTGTCGAGCCCCCCACGATGAGTGCCGCCGCTCTGGTCGGCGTCAGGTGATGATTCCCGCAGTGGAGGGCCGTCCGGCTAGCGTCCGATGCGCAACTCGAAGCACTGGCCGCCCTGCACGGACAGCGCATAGGTGCCCCCCGGAATCGGGGCCGTGGCGGTCAGCAGAAAATGTTTTTCATCGCTCTTCTCCAGGAGGGCGGCGATCCGCTTTTCCCGGAATCCCGCCACCCCCTGCACGATGCGCAGCAAATCGGCCTGGCGCCGGCCACCGGCATCGGTCTGGGTGGCGGCCATCTCCATCACCGGATATTCCGCCAACTCCGGGTGGCGGGACAACTGCTCTGTGGGCACCCCGGCCGGCACGCCGACAAAGAGCACGGTGACGGACTGCGGGGGAACCTGGGGGATCGGAGCGTCGCCATCAAAGGTCAGGTCTGCCAGCTTGTCCGACCCTTCGGCCAGCTTGTCCGGGTTTGGTCTGCCGGTGAGTCCGTTCAGGACTCCGAGCACGTTGTTGAGCACCTGGGGTGCGCCGTAGGTGACCTTCCCGTTGTTGTGCGGGAGCGGCAACCAAGCGCCGTCCTTCAGCACGTAGGCACCCTCGGCCTCGGGCCAGAGGGCGGCTTCTGCGGTGCCGGTCCCCGACCCTGGCGCGGCGGCGGGCTGGGCTGCGACGAGAAACTCTAGGCTCCAGCCGCCGTTCCCCCAGTTGAGGAACAGCCCGGTGATCTCCCCCTCGTTGCGGGTCAGCCGGAGGTTGAAGGCATGGTCAAATTTGTAGAACGGCACCGTGCAGTGCGGGTTGTTGCTGAGGCGGAATTTCTGGGTCGATTGGGCGTCGACCGTCAGCCCCGCCACGTCATAGGTGCCGGAGAATTGGCGGTAAACTCCGGGGAATTCCCGGGAATCCAAGCTGTAGGTGACGGTATGCTCCAGCGTGTCCAGCTGCTGGAGGCGCAGCCGGACGGGGCTGACATAGCCGCTGTCATTCCGGATGGTCCCATCGTACACGGCACCGGTGCGAAAGGTGGCGGCAAAAAGCTCCGCCTGTTCCTGCCGCCGGTGTTCCAGCTCGGCGAGTTGCGGGGGTGTCGCCCGCGCAAAATGATACTCGGTGCCCTGCATCTCCCCCACCAGATCGCCGGCCTCGGCCCGGAGGTGCAGCTCCCGGTCGGCGGGGTAGCCGAGCAGCGTGTCGGTGGGGGCCTGCCGGGAGCGGTCGCGCTCCGGCAGCGAGAGGCGCAGCGGCAGGCCGTTCGAGCGGTATTTGCTCGCGACGATCACCCCGCCGAACTCCCGTCGCCGGTTGTGGCGCTCCGGCGATTGGAAGTAGCCGCGGACGATGCCGGCCTTCCGGTCCTGCTGCGTGAAATGGAGCAGCAGGGCTTCGCTGGCCCCGCTGGTGCGGTTGGCCCCGGCGCCGAGCAGCACGCTGCCTGGGGCCGTGAGCGCGAATATTTCCTCAAAATTGTCCATGCCTTGGGCCCGGACCTTGGCGGCCTCCGCCTCCGGCACGCGCTCGAAGGCGAGTTGCCAGCCGCCGTTGGAGCGGCCGACCAGCCGGCCGGATTCATCCAGTGCCAGCTGCATGCTCCAGGCCCAGGAGGCGAGGAAGGGCCCGCCGTTCGGGATCGCCTGGTTTTCCTGGGTGGCAAGATCGAGCGTGAGCTGGCTGGCATCCGCATCCGTGCGCCAGGAGCCGGTGAAGCCGCGGGCGTCGAGCCAGCCGCCGTCGTTGCGGAGGAGGGCGGTGAGCGTGGCCGGGGTTTTTTTGCTGGCGGAAAACTCCAAGTAGAGCACCTGGCTTTCCTGGCCATTGGTGGCGATGCCGGAGTAGAGCACGCCGGACTTCACGCCGTTGAGCAGCCGGTCGACCCGGGCGGCGCGTTCCTCGGCGAGTTTCTGGGCGAAGTCGCCGGCTGCCGCGACCACGCGGTCGGCGTAGGTCTGATAGTGCTCCAGCCTGGTCTTGAGCGCCGCCCGGTCTTCCGCCGTGCCGGCGACATAGGTCGGTTGGCTGAAATTGCTGCGGCGTTGTCCGTCGGGCGCAGGTGCCGGGGAAAAGACGAGCGCCCATCCCGTGTCGGTGCGGGTCGCCTCCACCCTGCCACTCTGCGCCACCGGCCCGCCCTGGGGGGCCTGTTCGCGCAGGATGACGAGGGAGAGGGGATCGGCGGGAGGCGGCCCGAGCTTCGCCCATTCCAGCAGTCGGGGGGCATCCTTGCGGCGGAGCACGCCGGCTGCAGCCTCGACGGCGGCCGGGTCGTAGCCGAATTCGCGGGCCAGATACTCGCGGGTGTTTTCCGCGCGGTAGAGTGCTTCCAGATACCGGCCTTTGGCCGAAAAATCGACGCGGACGCTGGTGTCGGTGAGGCGGGTGATGCTCACTTTCACCTGCTCGTAGTGCGCGGCACCCTTGCTCCGGCGGTCCAGTTCCTGCAGCAACAGCGCGTCGGAGGGCTTGGAACGTTGGTAATTCCACCAGCCGAAGCCGGTGACGAGCAGCACGAACGCGGCCGCCCCGATGGCCCAGGCCCGCTTGGCGGCCGGGCTCATCGGGGCCGCCGGTGCGGAGGCCGGCAGGGGCGGCGGCGGTGGTGCGGGCGGAGGCGGCAGGGGCGTCGCGTCGAAGGGTGGCGGCGGAGGAGGAGCGGGCGGGGGTGGCGGCGGGGGGAGCGGATTCATGGCGGGGAAGGTGGCGGGG
>CAISJA010000252.1 GCA_903885525.1 uncultured Opitutaceae bacterium | reverse complement strand
CGGCCCGCTCGCCGGCCCGATCGAGGAAGCCGTCGTCAAGCACGATCTCGTCGCCGCCTCTGTGCTCTCGGGCAACCGCAATTTCGAGGCCCGCGTCCACCAGAACATCAAGTCGAACTTCCTCATGTCGCCCCCGCTCGTCGTCGCCTTCGCGCTCGCCGGCCGCGTGGACATCGACCTGAGCCAGGAACCCATCGGCCTGGGCCAGGACGGCGCCCCCGTCATGCTCAAGGACATCTGGCCCACCATCCAGGAGGTCCGCGACCAGATGGCGGCGGCGCTCACGCCCGGGGTGTTTCGCCGCCTCTACACCGATTTTGCCGCGCAGAACCCGAAGTGGAACGAGATCCCTTCCACCACCGGCCATGTCTATGCCTTCGATGCGCAGTCGACCTACATCCAGGAGCCTCCTTTCTTCACCGGCTTCGGGATGCAGCCCGGCACGATCGCCGGGATCTGCGGGGCCCGCGCTCTCGGCATCTTTGGCGATTCCGTCACCACCGACCACATCTCTCCCGCCGGTGCCATCAAGAAGAGCGCCCCGGCCGGGAAGTTCCTGCTCGGGAACGGCGTGGCCTTTGAGGACTTCAACTCCTACGGCTCGCGCCGCGGCAACGACCGCATCATGACCCGCGGCACCTTTGCCAACGTGCGGATCAAAAACCTCATGCTGGGCGGCGAGGAAGGCGGCAACACCTTTGGCCCGGACGGAGCCAAGACCTCGATTTACGAGGCCGCGATGGCCTACCAGCAGACGGGCACGCCGCTCATCATCCTGGCCGGCCAGGAATACGGCACCGGGTCCTCCCGCGACTGGGCAGCCAAGGGCACCAGGCTGCTCGGCGTCAAGGTCGTCGTGGCGCAGAGCTTCGAGCGCATCCACCGCTCCAACCTCGTCGGCATGGGCGTGCTCCCCCTCCAGTTCAAGGAAGGCACCACCGCCCAGACCCTCCGGCTCGATGGCACGGAAACCTACGATGTCGTGGGGCTTTCGCCCGCCGTCCGGCCGCAGCAGGACCTCACGCTCCGCCTCACGCGGAAGGATGGCAGCGTCCAGGACGTGCCGGTGGTCTGCCGGATCGATACGCCCATCGAGATCGAGTATTACCAGCATGGCGGCATTCTGCCCTATGTGCTGCGGCAGATCGTGGCGAAGAGCTGATTGACACCGCCCGGGGCGCGGAGCGTAAATGCGGCGCGCCTCCCGGTGCCTGCCCATGTTCGAATCTGCGAAACCCGTCTTTCTCGTCGACGCCTACACCGATCCGGTGCTGGTGCGGATCGAGGGGCGGGCTTCGTTCATGAACAGCGCGAGCCTGAAGAGTTTCTTTGCAGAAATGACCCGGCAGGGGCGGAAACGCTTCATCGTGGATTTCGCCCATTGTGCGGGGATGGACAGCACCTTTCTCGGCGTGCTGGCCGGGGTGGCGCTGGAACTGCGAAAATACCTGCCCGCCGGCACCCTGATGCTGGCCCGGGTGGGCGAGCGCAATCTGGAGCTGATCCGCAATCTCGGCCTCCACCGGCTGGCGATGGTTGATTCCGGCACCTTCGCCATGGATTTCGGGACCAAGGCGCCCCAGGGGCTGACCGACCAGGCGCGCTCCGAGATGGAAGGTGCCCGGCTGCTGCTGGAGGCGCACGAGAACCTGGTCTCCGCCGATGCCGCCAACGCCGCCAAGTTCCAGGACGTGCTGGCCTTTCTGCGTCACCGGGTCGAGTCACGTTAGGCGACCATGAGGGCGTTTCTCCTCGGCGGCGTGCTGGGTGCCCTGCTGGTCCTGGCCTTTTATCGGCGGTCCCGGCGCGAGGCCTTGGCCAGCGAGGAGGAGAAATTTTCCCTACTGGAGGAGCGGCAGATTGTGCTCCGTTTCATGCACGACATGGTGGACGCCGTGGGCGAGCGCCTGACCCGCGACGAGCTGTTCCAGCGCATCGTCCATGCCTCCATGCTCAGCACCGGGGCGCTCAGCGCCTGCATATTTGAGAAGGGAGCGGATGACCAGATGCGGGGGGTGGCGGTGGAAGGGCTGTTCCCGCCGCACCGGCCCATCCCGGACTCCGCCCGGATCAGCCTGGGCTCGCGGGCGAAATTCATCGAGTCCGTGCTCCGGTCGGAGGTTTTTCCCGTGGGCGAGGGGGTGGTCGGCCGCGTGGCCGCCACGGGGCAGGGCGAATTGATCGTTGATGCCCCGCATGATCCGCGCATCGTGCGGCATGATGATCCCGCCCTCGTGGTCCGTTCCGTCATCGCCGCCCCCATCATGGTGAAACAGCGGCTGATCGGGGTTCTTTGCGTCTGCAACGCTGCGGACGGGCTGCCGTTCACCGCCACCGACTACTCGCTGGTCGAGACCTTGGCGGACCAGGCCGGGCTGGCCATGCACAACGCCGAATTTATCGCCCTGCAGGTGGAAAAGCAGCGGCTGGACCTTGACCTGGTCGTGGCCAGCGGCGTCCAGCAGATGCTGCTGCCGCACACGATGCCGCAGATGTCCGGACTGGAAATCGATGCGCGTTATCATGCGGCGCAGAAAGTCACCGGCGATTTTTACGATGTCTTTCCCCTCGGCGCGACGCGCTTGGGCGTGGCGGTGGCCGATGTCTCGGGCAAGGGCGTCTCCGCCTCGCTCCTGATGGCCATCTGCCGGACGCTGTTGCGGCAGCTGGCCCCGCGGGAGAGCTCCCCGGCCCGGGTCCTCGCCGAGGTCAACCGGGCGCTGGGCTCCGACCTGTACGAGGGGATGTACATCACCCTGATCTATGCGGTGGTGGACACGGCGGCCAACCAGGTGACGTTCGCCCGGGCCGGCCATGAGCTGCCGCTCCTGCTGCGCACCGAGCGGGCCACGGGCAACCGCCTCGGCGAATTTCTCGGCTCCGAGGGCATGCCCCTCGGCCTGGTGGATACCGGGCTCTTTGCGGAGGCGATCGCCGACCGCACGGTGGATTTTGCGCCGGGCGAGGTGCTCGTGCTGTATTCGGACGGGCTGACCGAGGCACCGAACGCCGCCGACAAGGAATTCGGTGGGGCGCGGCTGGCCGATACCGTGCGCAGCGCGCAGGACCAGCCCGTCGCCGCGATGAACGACCGCATCCTGCAGGCCGTCCACTTGTTCATGGGGAACCAGGAACTGCGCGACGATTTCACGCTGCTCACTCTCCGCCGGACGGGCTGAGCCGGACGGGGTGCGGCGCGGCGGGCTGGCGGAGCAGGTCGGGCCGGGTGCCGCCACACGGGGGGGGGGGCCGGCGGCCAAATCGCGTTTGCGTTTGGCAGGTCGGGCACTACCCGTAGGCGAATGTCCGTGTCCGCCCACCCCGACCCACGTTTCCAGCAGCCCGATGCCACCGGCCACTTCGGCCGTTACGGCGGTGTTTTCGTGCCGGAAACGCTCATGACCGCCCTGCAGGAACTGGGCGCGGCTTATGCCTCCGCCCGCCAGGATCCGGCGTTCCAGGCCGAACTGCGGCAGCACCTGCAGGAATTCGCCGGCCGCCCGACCGGACTGTATTTGGCCGAGCGCCTGACCCGGCATGGCGGGGGGGCAAAAATTTATTTCAAACGTGAGGACCTGCTCCACACCGGCGCCCACAAGATCAACAATGCCCTCGGCCAGGCCCTCCTGGCCCGCCGCATGGGCAAGCAGCGGGTCATCGCCGAGACCGGGGCGGGCCAGCACGGGGTCGCCACCGCGGCGGTCTGCGCCAAGTTCGGCCTTGATTGCACCGTCTACATGGGCGCGGTCGACATGGAGCGCCAGGCCCTGAACGTGTTTCGGATGCGCCTGATGGGCGCCAAGGTGGTGGGCGTGGAGGCTGGGCAGAAAACCCTCAAGGAGGCGATCAGCGAGGCCATGCGCGACTGGGTGACCAACGTCCGCAGTACGCATTATATCCTCGGCTCGGCGCTGGGGGCGCACCCCTACCCGATGATGGTGCGGGATTTTCACCGGGTGATCGGCACCGAGTTGCGCGAGCAGATCCTGGCCCGCGAGGGCCGCCTGCCTGACGAAATCGTCGCCTGCGTGGGCGGCGGCTCGAATGCCATCGGCGCCTTCTTCGAGTTTCTCGACGAGCCCTCCGTCCGACTCACCGGCGTGGAAGCCGGCGGCCGGGGCATCCGCCGCGGCGACCATGCCGCGCGCTTCGAGGGCGGCAAACTGGGCGTGCTCCAAGGCTGCCAGACCTACATCCTGCAGAACGACGACGGGCAGATCGAGCTCACCCATTCCGTCAGCGCCGGTCTCGACTACGCCGCCATCGGGCCGGAGCACGCCTATTACCGCGACCGGCAGCGCATCGGCTACGCCTACGCCACCGACGAGGAGGTGCTGGAGGCCTTCCAGCTTTGCTCGCTGCTGGAGGGCATCATCCCGGCCCTCGAGTCCACCCATGCCCTGGTGTACGCGCTGCGCCGGGCGAAGGAAATGGCACCGGACCAGATCCTCGTGGTGAACCTGAGCGGACGGGGGGACAAGGATGTGCAGCAGGTGGCCGCAATTCTCGCGGCCACCAAGGGTCAAGCGGGAGGGATCAAGTGACAAGATGAGCGAGCCGACTCGAGACTTGGTTCAGCGAACCTTTGAGTTTGCTCTCGCCGTCCGACGCTCGGTGAACCGTCTCCCGAAATCCGTTTCGAATTTTGAGAATGCCAGGCAACTGGTACGGTCTTCCGGTTCAGTGGCGGCTAACTACCTGGAAGCTCAGGAAGGATTGAGCCGGAGGGATTTCCTTTACCGGATCAAAGTATGCCGCAAAGAAGCGAGGGAAACCAATCTTTGGCTGCGCCTGACCGAGACGGGAACGGATGAATTGCTCAGCAAGGCCCAGACCGACCTCTCCCCGGAGGCGACGGAATTGACCAAGATATTCTCTCGCTTTGCTGCCAAGGATGATACCGGGGAGAAGCAGTGAGCATCCGCATGCTTGCTACTTGGGACCTGATACTTGTTACTTGCCCGAGATGAACAGCATGACCGGATACGGCCGGGCGACCGGCGCCCTCGGGCCGCACAGCCTCACCGTGCAGATCACGTCGGTCAACCGGCGGACGCTCGACCTCTCAGTGGCGTTGCCCGATGCCTGGGAGGCGCTGGAGCCGGCCATCCTGGAAGCAGCGCGCCGGTCTGTCCTGCGCGGCAAGGTGCATGTCGCCATCGAGGTCACCGGACGGCCGGGGGCGGCGGAGTGGGACGCCCAGGCGCTCCGGGTGACGCTGGACCAGCTGGCCGATCTGGCCCGCGACCGCGGGATCCGGTTTGAGCCCACCGCCGAGCTGCTCTGGCAGGTGGTCAGCGCGCAGCGCGGCGGGGCGGTGCTGCCGGCCGTCGAGGCGGCCCGGCCGTCCGTTCTCCCGGCGGTGCAGCAGGCTTTCCGGGAGCTGGGGGCGATGCGGGCCAAGGAGGGCGAGGCGCTCCTGCTCGACCTCCTCCGCCGCCTCGCCACCTTGGGCGGCTCTGTCGAAAACATCGCCCTCCGCGCCCCGGAGGTCACCGCCGGCTACCGCGAGCTGCTGCTCCAGCGGCTGCGGGCGGCAGGGCTGGCGCTTGAGCTTGCGGATGAGCGGGTGCTCAAGGAAGTCGCGCTCTTCGCGGACCGCTGCGACACCTCCGAGGAGCTGACGCGGCTCCGCAGCCACCTGGGCCAGTTGTCCGGTTTGCTGCGGCAGGAGGGGGAGGTGGGCCGCAAGGCCGAGTTCATCCTGCAGGAGGTTGGCCGGGAGATCCACACCATCGGCAGCAAGGCCAACGACCTCGCCGTCGCGCAGCAGGTGATCGAATTCAAGAACGAGCTGGAGCGCGTGCGCGAGCAGATGGCCAACGTGGAATAATTTCCCGGCACCGCCGGGAAATGATGAGGGGCCGGGCCCGTGGGCTATTTCCGCTCTGCCGGCAGGCGGAGCGACCAGAGGATGTAGCTGAAGACGCCAACCACGATCCCGATGTCGGCCACGTTGAACGTGGGATAGATGTAGCTGCCGAAGTGGAAATCAAGAAAATCCACCACGTAGCCAAGCTCCAGGCGGTCGGTGAGGTTACCGGCGGTGCCGCCACAAAGCAGGCCAAAGCTGAGCTGGGGCAGCAGGGAGCGCAGCCCTAGCTCATGCCGCCAAAAGAAAATGGCGACGAGGGTGCCAACGGCGAGGAAGCCCAGTGCGGTGCCCATGCCGGTGAACATGCTCCAGGCCGAGCCGGTGTTGCCGGCGTGGACCAGATTAAAGAAACCGGGAAGAACCGGGATGTGATGGCGCGGGCCGTAACTGCCCAGCGGCAGGCGCGACGCGATCCAGGCCTTGGTCACCTTGTCGAGAAGGAAGACCGACAGGGCGACGAACCAGAACAAGCGGTACGGCCGGACTCGGCTGAATAGGGAGGGTGTGGTTTCGTTTTTCAATGGCACGGGCTCTTGGCCATCCCATCGGCGGAGTGGGAGGATGGGATCAGGGCGCAGCGATGTGCGCGAGAGGTGGTCGCCGCCCGCAGCGACGGACGTCCCGAATCCATACTGGACCGGCCGGAGAGTGAGGACGGAGGGACAATCGAAAATCCAAAATCGAAATTCGAAAATCCCCTCACTCTTCGCCGCCCGCATCTTCGTCCGCGGCCTTGCCACCGCCGTCCTCTTCATTGGCGTCGCCGAACAGACCGCCGCGCTGCTGGGCGCGGTGGGAATGGCGCTCGACCTGCTTCTTGGCTTCGGCGGAGTAGCGGGTGAAGGGCACGGCGAGCAGGCGCTCCTTGGCGATGGGCTTCTGCGTGGATTCGCAGATGCCGTAGGTGCCGTCGCGGATGCGCTTGATGGCCGCCTCGATCTCGGCGAGGGCCTCCTGCTCGTTCGAGACAAGGCTGAGGGCGAAGTCGCGGTCAAAGGTGTCGGTGCCCGCATCGGCCATGTGCTGGCCGTAGCCGGAAAGGTCGCCGGAGTCATCTTTGGCGGATTTGAGGAGGGTTTCCTCCGTGTGCTCGCCGAGCGAGACCATGACATGGGAGCGCAGCTCGACCAGCAGGCGGTAGTACCGCTTGAATTTCTCGGGCACGGAATCGTCGTCAAGTTCCAGCACCGGCTTCCGGCCCTGGCGGGGATTGAAGCCGAGGATGTCGCTCAGGGAGGCGGGTTTGACAAAATGCGGCTTGGCCGGCTTCTCCAGCTTTGCCTCGGTCTCGGCCGTTTTGCCGTTGGTGGCCGTCTTGGCGCCATTCTTGGCCACCTTGGCCGGCGTTTCGCCGACCTTCTCGTTCTTTTTGGCGATTTCCCGGACCTCATCGAGGGAGAACGCGATGGACTTGGCGGGACCGGCGGACTTGCGATCGAGGATCATGCGCTTGAGGTCGGCGGCGGACATGGCGGGCTTTGCTTTGGCCGGCGCGGGGGCGGCGGGAGCAGGAGCCTTGGCCGGAATCTTGGCGACAGGTTTGGCAGGAAGCAGTTTGGCAGGAATGGGTTTGGCAGGAATGGGTTTGGCGGGTGCGGGTGCCGCCTTGGCGGCGGGCTTCTTGGGCGCGGGCTTCTTGGCGACAGGTTTCTTCGCGGTGGATTTCTTCGCGGTGGGTTTTTTGCTCTTAGCCATAATCGGTAGATCGGTTCAGGAGTTAAGCGCTTCCGCGCAGCGAGGGCAAACTTCTCCGTGAGAAGTGTGAGAGAGGGCCGGCACCCAACGCCAGCAGCGCGGGCAGCGGGTGAGACCAACATCCCGGGCGATATCGGTCTGAATCAGGGTGGCGGTGAGTTCGGTTGGTGCCAAGTTTACCGCGGATACGATCAGCAATTCCGGGAGCGACGGCGCGTGTTTGGCTGCGGCCGCGAGGGCGGGATCGGCGCTCGGTCCGGCCAAGGTGATCACCGCATCCAGCGACTTGCCGATTTTACCGCTGGCCCGGAAAGGCTCCAGGAGGGTGTTGGTTTTGAGCCGCAGGGTGAAGAGGGCTTCGAATTCTGCGGCCAAACCCTCATCGCGCCAGTCCGCCGGCGCGATCGGCCAGTCCTGCAGATGGATGGAACCGTCGGAGTATTCCTTGCCGGTGGTGGCATAGCTCCACGCCTCGTCGGCGGTGAAGGTGAGTACCGGGGCGAGGATTTTCACCAGCACGCCGAAGATGGCGTGGATCGCGGTCTGGGAGGAGCGGCGCAGCGGGTGCGCGGCCCCCAACGTATAGAGCCGGTCCTTCAGGATGTCGTGATAGACGGCGGAGAGGGTGACCGAGCAGAATTGGTTGCAGAGCTGGTAGACGCGGTGGAATTCGTAGGCGTCGTAGGCCCGGGTGCATTCGTCGAGCAGCCCAGCGGTCTGATGCAGGGCCCAGCGGTCGAGCGCATCCATATCCTTGACGGCGACGGCGTGATTGGCGGCGTCGAAGTCGAACAGGTTGGAAAGCTGGAACCGGAAGGTGTTGCGGAAGAGGCGGTATGCTTCGCCGACATGCTTGAGGATCTCGTCGTCCACCGGGATGTCGTCGCGGAAATCCTGGGAGGCGATCCAGAGACGGATCACATCGGCACCGTGCTGGCCGATGTAGGCCTCGGCGGTCTGCGGCTTCTGGTAGGTCGAACTTTTGGAGATTTTCTGCCGGTTCTTGTCGACGATAAAGCCGTGGGTGAGGACGGCCCGGTACGGCGCGGCGCCGAAGGCGATGACGCTGCACCAGAGGGATGATTGGAACCACCCGCGGTGCTGATCGCTGCCCTCGAGGTAGAGGTCGGCCGGCCAGTGGGTGCCGCCCTGGCCGCGGCGGAGCACGGCGGCCTGGGTGGAGCCGGAGTCGATCCACACATCCAGGGTGTCGCGCCCGCAAGTCAGCGCGGCGGCGGCGGGCCAGCCGGCGGGGAGGGCGATCTCGGCGAGGATTTCCGCCGGGGTGGCATCGTACCAGAAATTGGTGCCGCGGGTGACGATCTTGTCGGCCACGGCGCGGATGACGCCGGCGTCGAGGAAGGCCTGCTTGTCCGGGCCGTAGAAGGCGATGATGGGCACGCCCCAGGAGCGTTGGCGGCTGATGCACCAGTCGGGCCGGGATTCCACGGCCCCGCGGATGCGGGCCTCGCCCCAGGCGGGGATCCAACCCTGCACTTGCGCGATCTTGGTGATCTCGGCGAGGGCGATCTGCCGGTGGCCGGCCTTGTCGAGGGAGACAAACCACTGGTCGACGGCGCGGAAAATGATCGGGGTCTTGGAGCGCCAGCAATGCGGATATTGGTGCTCGTAACGTTGCTTGGCGAACAGGGCGCCGGCGGCGTCCAGCTTCCTCAGGACGGCGATGTTGGCCGGGGAGGTCTTCTTGGCCGCGAGGTCTTCAACGCTTTCCAGCGTGGTCAGTCCGACCATATCGGCCGGCACCTGGCCGTCGTCGAGGTAGGTGCCGTCGTCGCCGACCGGGCAGTAAATGGCGAGGCCGTACTTGAGGCCGGTCAGATAGTCCTCCGCCCCGTGGCCGGGGGCGGTGTGGACGCAGCCGGTGCCGCTCTCGGTGGTGACGTAGTCGGCCAGGACGACGGGCGAGGCGCGGTCGATGAAGGGATGGCGGGCCTGCAGGTGCTCCAGGCCGGCACCCTTCAGTGTCCGCAGGATAACGGGCTGGGCCTCGATCTTGGCGGCGGCGAGCACCGCGCCGAGAAGCGGTCCGGCCACAATGACGCACTCGGTGCCGGTGTCGGCCACCACGTAGTCCACTTCCGGATGCACCGCGATGGCGAGGTTGGCGGGAATGGTCCAGGGAGTGGTTGTCCAGATGACGATAGAGAGGGGCCTCTCTGTTGGGAGTCCGAATTTCGCGGCTTCGGCAGCCGGGACGGCAAATTTGACCCAAATGGAGGGGGAAACATGGTCCTTGTATTCGATTTCGGCCTCGGCGAGGGCGGTCTCGAAGGGGATCGACCAGTAGACCGGCTTCTTGCTGCGGTAAACGAGGCCCTGTTCGACAAAGGCGGCAAAGGTGCGCAGCACGTCGGCCTCGAACGCCGGGGCCTTCGTCTTGTACTGGTTTGCCCAGTCGGCGACGATGCCGAGGCGCTTGAACTGGGTGGTCTGCCGGGCGATCCACCCCTCCGAGAAGGCGTCGCACCGGGCGCGGAGTTCCGCCGTGGTGACGGTGAGCTTCTGTTCCTGGATTTCCCGGCTGACCTTCTGCTCGATGGGCAGGCCGTG
>CAISJA010000251.1 GCA_903885525.1 uncultured Opitutaceae bacterium | reverse complement strand
CCTCGCCGACGCCGAGGCCGCCAAGGGTATCCGCCTCCTCGAACGCTACCGCCGCCAAGCCCGGAAGGGTTGATTTCCCTCGGAATTCAAACTGCCAAGACCGCTCCTCGCCTATAATATCCGAATGGCATTAAGCCTAGGCCGGCCCGAGCACATCTTGGAAAATCTACCTGCCATGCTAGGAATTGGGATTAATTATTTATAAATGATTATTCTACAATAATATAAGTTAATTCATACCGCGACATTGACTAAGACGCCAAGTGACTCTTGAAACGATGAGTTTGGGTTCGCGAAGATACTGCACTTAAATAATGTAAGTAATTGCGGTGAATATAATAATCGAGAATTAATGGCGGACTTAAAGATCAAAATCGAGCAGTGTTAGCACGTTTTAGGCAAATTTAGGAATTGCAAATTGCCTCTAACAGAACAACTCTGTTCCAGCGCCTAGTCTTTGCACCCGGTCTCGGTTGAGTTTGCGCTTCCGCTGCCGATGTTCTGCTAGCACCTTTTTTTCTCCGTCCAAAACAGAGTTATTGTCTCGCAATCACCCGCTCCATTGACGTCCTCGCTGCGCCCTCCACTATTTCCCCTCCCATCAGCCCCAAACCGATCACGGCTATGACGACTCTCTTTCATGACCACGCTTCCGCAGGCAGCCGCGACCGCTTTGGATTGCACGTGAAGACATTTTTCTGCCGGGGACTGCTCGCCACCTTGCTCCTCCTCCCCTGCGCAAGCCGGGCTGAGAGCGCCGCAGACGAGGCGGCAAAGCCTGAGCCGCCCAAGCCCGCTGCGGCGGAAACCGCTCAGATCAAGGCCATCGATCTGCTGCACAGCAAAGTGGCTTACTCTGTGCCCACAATGGAAGACATCATTCTCGCCTCCAGCTTTTCCGTCCCAACCACGCAATATCTCAAAAAGCCCCGTATCGTCCTTGGCGACATCATCCTCTCCCTTGACGTGATCAATACGGATGGTGAATTCCGGGTCGCGGTGCACCGCCCCGCCAAGGACAATCCCTCCGAAGTCGGCGAGGAGGTGACGGAAGTGTATCGTGGTACCCCGCGCAATTTGGCTTTGGAGCTGGGCAAACAGCAACAGGTGCGCTTTGATCAGAAACGCGGCCTGCTGCTCCCCGATTCCGACTACTATGTGGTATTGTACGGCGTCTCGGGTGTCTCGGCCGTGGCTTGGAACGTGACCGAACGGGCCCAGCCGACGCCGGCATCCGCCGGGGAACCGAACAGCCAGGTCATCTGGAACCCCGAGGTTCATCGTCGCCTCATGCGCAAGGGTCAGTTGGCCACGGCGTTTTTGCCGGATGATAATCCGGGGGATGTGAACGGCAACCTCGGCGGACTGCCGCTGGCGCTCAGTGCCGGTGGTGCCTTCATGATGCAGGTGACCGTGCAAAATTCCCAGCAACTCCTTGTGCCCGAACCGGCGACCGCCGCCGCCTTGCTCGGAACCGGCATGTTGCTCGTCGTCCTGCTTCTGCGACGTCGGGCCCCCGCGGTCGACGCATGAGGATTCGCCTCGTCAGGAACGACCCGGCGGCTCGATGGAGGCTCGGCCTGCTAGCCACTGGGCAGGGCTACACTGGTCGTGATCGGCTCATCCTGCTGCATGGCCCGCGCCTGCTCGGTGCCATGCTGCTGCTGCTCTTGGCCGGATGGAACGCCAGCGCCGCACTCCTTTGGCGCCGGCAGCAGACTGCCGGATATCATTCTGTTTCCTATGCCGACATCGCCCTGCCCTGGCGCTGGGCGGAAATGCGCCAGGCCAAAAGCCGTGACCAGATCGAACTCGCCCGGTCGCTGATGGAAAACGGCGACGATCTCAAGGCGTTGTGGAATCTGCTGGCCGCCGTCCACCGGACTCCGGCAAACCGGGAAGGGACCCGGCTGCTGGGGATTGTCCTCGTCCGCAATCTTATGGTCGGTGAGGCGCTCGACTATCTCACAAAAGGCCTGGAGCATTTCGAGCCTGACATGGCCTACATGCACCTCCTGCTGGACACGGCAGCCCAGGCTGATGAGCACGAGCTCATCCTGCAGCTGACCCGGCGTTTCTGGCCGACCAAATGGGCGGCGATCGACTCCGAACACCGTTGGCTGCTCGCGTACCGCCAGGGCATGGCCTTGGTGCAGTTGTCGCGCTGGCCCGAGACGGTGGCCTGGTGCCGCTCCTTGCGGGAACTGAAGCAGGACCCGATCTCCCTGGTCGACATGGAGTCCTATGCGCTCATCAAGCTGGGCCGCGCCGATGAAGCCCGCACTCTCCTGCGCGGCGTCCCCCTGGATCTGGCCACCCGGCAGAGCGATCTCCTCCGGCTTCTCGCCGAGGCACTTTACCAGACCGGTGACGACCGCGGATTCCGCACGGCCTTGCTGATGTATCTCCAGATGCACCAAGGCGACCCGGCGAGTTATCTCGACGTGCTGGCCTTCTGTGCGGACAAGCCCGGACTGCGCGGGGAATTTTCCGGAGCCCTCCGGGCCTTCTACCATCGCTTTGAAAAGCAGGAAGACGCTCTGGCGCTGCTGTCCGGCTTTCTGCTCACCCAGCATCTGACCCCCGAACTTGAGCAATTGCTTGCCCAGATGAAAACGGAGGGCTTTGCCACCACAGGGACGGAAGCCGCCTTGGCCGAAAGCCTGATTTACGACGGGCGGCTCGGCAAGGCCGACGAATTGCTGCACGCCTTGCCCGTGCTTCCCGACAATACTCTGCTGGGCTTTCGTCTCGCCCTGCTGCGGCGCACGCTCGTCTGCCTCGGCACGAGCGGGCCGAAGGCCGGCATCACGTTGCTGGACTACCTCGGCCACCGCCGGCTCCCCCTCACGGACAGTCTGGGATTGGCCGATCTGCTGTCTCGCCACGCCCGACTGGATACCGCGGAGCAAATCTTGCTGCAGGCCCGCCAGTCCTATCCGCATTCGCTCCGTCTCGCCGAGCGGCTCTCCGCCGTGCAGGCCCAACTCGGCTCCGCGCAGGCGGCGACCGGCGTCTTCGCCAACCGGCCATGAAACCCCGCCACTTCCAGATTGATTTCTCCTTGCGGGCGGACCCGACCTATTCCCGGTGGGCCGGCGTTTTGGAGGAGCTGCCCTATGCCAGCCGGGGGCAGCACCGTTACGTCCTGCACCTGCCCCGCCTGCTCGGTTTGGTCGTGGTGGCGGGAGCGGCGGCATTCGTGCTCCAGATCTTGGGACTGTGGTTCGTCCAATACCGCCCGCTGGAAGCCGATATTTCCCCGCTGCAGCTGGCGATCATGCAATGGCACGAGCCTTCCCGGCTGAAGGCGGCGGCGCAACTTACCGCCTATGCCGGCCGCGAGTCAGCCGCCCAAGCCGTCTGGCGCGCCCATGACCTGTATCTCCGCGCCCTGGCCCTCGACCCGTCCAACCAAACCGCGCGCCTCGGCCTGGCCCGCCTGCTGCACCATGAAGGGTTTCGCCCGCAGGCGCTCAACCTGCTGACGGCCGGACTGGCCCGCCCGGATCTCAGCGCCGAGTACTTGTTGTTTACCGGGGAACTCCTGCTCAGTGCCGGCGAACAAGCCACGATCACGCGCTTGCTGCCCGCCGCCTATCCCAAGCTGCCGGCGGGCACCACCACCGCCGCCCGCCACCGCCTGGTTCAGCTCATAGTCCAGGCCTACCTGGACCAGAACCAGACTTCCCAGGCCATCGCTTTTGCCCGGGACGCGGGGTTTGAGAACGATGACACCTTGGGCGCGACCCGGCTGCATGTGCGCGAATTGATCGATCGTGGCCGGTACAGCGAAGCCGCCCAGGTCATCGGCGATGTGCAAGCCAAGGGGACGCCCTCCCCGGCCACCTCGCTGCTGCTGCTTGAAGCCACCGTGGGCAAGGGCGACACCCCGGCGGCCATGGAGGTCGCCCGCAGCCTGGCGGGAGCAAAATTATCGCTCGCTGAGGTGATATCGCTCCTGCAGCAATTGCACCGGATCATTGTGCAGGAGGGAAAAAGCAGCCCGGAGCATGCCGACGGAAGAACCGCCGCCCCGACTCCTGGATCCTCCGTTGACCTGTACCACCGGCTTTTGGAAACCGTGCTGGGGGTCAAGCCCGCGCTTCCGACCGTGGTCCGCCTGGCCGGCATGCTGGCGGATGCACCGGACAGCGCGACTTTGCGGGAATTCGCCCCGCGCATGGAAGACAACCCGGTCCATCTGCGCCTCTGGCTTTCGGCCCAGGTCGACGCCCTGATGGCGGAAGGCCAAAGCCGGCAGGCCCTGACCCTTTATTTGGACCGGCTCGGTGGCATTCTGCAGCAAAGCGATGATGCCGGGGCCTCCGCGCAGAGCGCGCTGCTCTATTATTTGAATTACAGCACCGCTCCGCTGGTGGAGGAGTTGGGGCGCATCCTGGCGCAACGCTCGGCCACCGCAGGAAATTACTCTCGCGCTGCCCGCATTTTGCTGGGCAACCACCGTTGGGAGGGAGCCGCCCGCATCGCCAGCCTAGGTCAGGGTCTTTTTCCTGGCAACAGCGAGCTGCGGTTTCTCGAGGACCAGGCAGCCCAGGGAGCGGCCAAGCAAACCAGCAGTGAAACCATCGCCGGCTACACGGGTGAAAAAGCCGACCAGATCACCCTGGAGGAAACGCTCAACCAGGGGGAAAGCCACCTGGCCGCCCATAACGACGGGGCCGTGCTCAGTCTCATCCAGCAAGTGGAGAAACTGCATCCCCGCTGGCAAAGTGAAGCGGCGGAAAGCCTGGCCTGGTTGCGTGTCCGGGCGATCCTGATTGGGGGAAACCCGTTCCTGGCCGCCGCCGCCGCCGGGGATTATGTCGGCACTGACGCCGCCCGGGCGCGGCGCCTGTTTGATTGGGCCACGGCCCACACCGGCGAAGCCGAGAAAGCCGGCTGGCTGGGTCTGGTTGCCCGTCTGTTTGAGCAACGTTTCCCCAACCTGCCCCCGCTCGACCGGTGGGCGCTTTCCCGCCACGGCGGAAATCCGGCGGAGATGATCTCTGAATTTGACCGGCTGGTCTCTGAGGGCCGCCTCGCCGATGCCAGCGCCCTGCTCGATGCCATCGGTTCTGCCGTCGGGCTCGATTTGAACCGGCGGGCGGACGTGGCCCAGCGACGCCTGACCCTGGCGGTGGCGCGCGGCCAGGCGGAGGAAACCACCCAACTGGCGACGGAGCTGATCCGGATGGATCCGCGCCGGGTTAACCAGGTGGTGCTGGTCGCCGAGCGCCAGGCCCTGCTCTCGTTGGAACTGGCCCGGGCCGCACAAAATTTCGCCCCGGACTCCCTTCGCTCCAGTCCGCTCTTGCTGGCCATGCAGGCTACGGTCTCGACGCCCGCCGCCGCGCCCGCTCCTTCGCCTGCGGAGCAATTGCAGCAAACCACCCAGACTTTGCTTGCCGGCCGCTACGCCGAGGCGGAGCAAGCCTACCGGCAATACCGCCGTGGCCACACCGTGCTTCCGCCCGATGCCCAGGAACTCGGCTCGGTCCTGGAATCCTGCTTCGCCCTGCCCTCCTTGCAGCCGCAACAAGCTCGCCAGGCCGCCACCATGATTTATTTGTATCAGCCCTCAGGTCCGGCGCTGGTCGCCGCCCTGCTGGCGTATCATCGCACCGCCCAGAACGAGATCCCGATCCAGGCCCTCCAATCCGCCCTAACCACCCTCCATGAATCCAACTGATCCCCTCACCGTGCCGCCCGAGGCCCGTTCGCGCCCGGGCCAATCTTACGAGTATTTCGGCGGCTACCAACCCGGTACCGCGATGGAAGAATCCCTCGCCTCCAACCTGCAGAGCTACTACAAGCTGGTCATCCGGTCCGCCCGGGACCATGTGCTCTGGCTGGCGCTCTTCGGCCTCGCCGTCGCCACGATCGCCTTCACCGTGCTCATCAGCCGGAGCGCCATCTACCAGTCCACCGCTTCGGTCCGCATCTTCCGCAGCCCGGGCAAAGCGATCCAGTTCGAGGATTCGACGAATCAAAACATCGTTTCGAGCGAAGACGTTAACACTCAGCTCAACATCCTCAACAGCATCGCCATCATCAATCTGGTGGACGAACGCCTGAAGGGCGACCTGCGGAAGGCTTTTCTCGACCCCTACTTTCAGGTCGGCGCCACCACCGCGGGCGAGGCCCCGACGGTGCCGGCGGTTCTCGCGAAGCACCGCAAGGCCGTCCCGCGCCGACTCACGCTGATTTTTGACATCGCCTACGAGCACCCCAATCCGACCGTGGCCGCCGCCGTGGCCAATATGTTTGCCGAGGCGTATCTCGATTACAACGAGCAGCGCAATGTTGATTCCAATATCAAGGGGCTGGAGAACCTGCAGCTCCAGGCGCAAAACCAGAAGAGCAAGATCAAGGAGCTGGAACTGAAACTCGCGGAATTCCGGGCCCGCTATGACACCACCTCCTTTGAGAAGACCCAGGACATCAAGATGCAGCAGCTCCAGATTCTTTCGCAGGAGGTCACGAAAAGCGACCAAGACATCTTCAAGTCCCAGGGCATCCGGGAACAGATCGAAAATGCCCGCAAAAAAGGGGAGCAGCTCTGGCGGATCAGCGCGGTGTCCGCCAATCCGGCGGTGCAGAGCGCCTTGGACCGCGTCTCCCAACTGGAAGTGCAGCTCTCCGCGCTGAGCCAGCGTTACCTCCGGCGCCACCCCAAGGTCATCGAGCTGCAGGAAAGCCTGGAAAAGGCCACCGCGCAGCTGGCCGACGCCTCGGCCCGCTCCGCCGACTCGATCCTGAGCGACATCGAGCGCCTCGCCCGGGAGCATGACCGGCTGGCGGAGGAAGAGTCCAAGCGCCGCCAGGAATACATCCGGCTGGATATGGTCCGGCCGGAATATGAGGCGCTCAAGCGCGACCTGGATATCAGCAACCAGCACTACGATTATTATTACAACCGCGGCCAGCAGCTCTCCGTCAAGGTTGCCGATGAGCAGAAAATCGGCCAGATTGTGGACCGCGCCCTGCCCTCCACCGATCCGTTCACGCCGCGCATCGCCACGGTGGTGCCGCTCTCCCTCGGTTCGGGAATCCTCGCCATCGGATTGCTCGTGCTGATCGTGCCTTTCTTCGACAACCGGGTCAGGTTCGCCTCCGATCTGGAGGTCGCTTGCCATACGGATGTGCTCGGCGTGGTGCCGGAGTTCACCCTCAAACCGGGCCAGAAGATCGACACGGCCTTTATCCTCGATCCGGCAAACCGGGCCTTGGAGGTGTTTTCCGGCTTGCTGGCCATGCTCCGGCTCGTGGAGGGAGACCGCCCGGTCGCCCGTCTGCTGGTCACCAGCAGCGAGCCCGCCGAGGGCAAGACCGCCCTCGCCACCGCGCTTGCCACCGCCCTCGCTGTCGAAGGGAAGCGGACCCTGCTCGTGGAGGCCGATCTTCGCCTGCCCAAGCTGCGCCGGATCTTCCCGCCCACGGGGGAACTCCGCGATATCAACTACTGGGTGCAGGATCCGCACCTGCAGCTGGGGAGCTTCATTGTCCGCGACGCAGCCACCGGCCTGGATGTCCTGGCCTTTGACCGCGCGGTGGACAATCCCCTCTCGCTGCTGGCCAGCAGCCGCTATACCTCGGCCATGCGCGAATTATTCTCCCAGTATGACCGCGTCATTATCGATACTCCGCCCGTCCGAATGGTGCCTGACGCCATGAGTTTGATGCCGCTGGCGGATGGTGCCTTGTTCATCACCCGGTACGGCAAGAGCCGGCTGCATCACGTCTCCTCCACCATCCGGCGCCTGCGCGCCTCGGGCCGCCTGCTGGGTGCCGTGGTCAACGGCGTGTCTCCCCGGGCCGGCCGCAAGTACTACGCCGAGCACTACCGCCGCGAAGAAAATTATTATTACCATCAGGACTCCTCCACGAACGAAGCAAAGGATAGCGCCGTATGAAATCACTCAACTGTTTCCTCCTCCTTGGGCTCCTCCTTGGCTCCGGCCTCCCGGCGATCGCTGATGATCGGGTGCCCGAACCCAAGTCGCCTGACGCCACCAATTACCAGATCCAGCCCTTGGATGTGCTGCGGATCCAGGTTTTCCAGGAAGCCGATATGACCGCTGAAGTCCGGGTCTCGAAGGAAGGGGCGATCGAATTGCCCTTGATCGGCTCCATCCGCCTGATCGGCCTCCATACCGACGAAGCCGCCAAATTGATCGAACGCCAGTACAAGGAGCACGAAATTCTCGTGTCCCCTTCCGTCACGATCACCGTGCTGGGCTACACCAACCAGACGGTCAATGTGCTCGGAGCCGTCAATGCTCCCGGCACGGTGCAGATTCCGCCGGAAACAAGATTTTACGTGCTCGATGCCATCACCAAGGCCGGCGGCTTCTCCCGCTTGGCGGACATGAGCAAGTTGAGCGTCATCCGCCGGATGGGCAAGGATGGTACCGTCAAGGTGATCGAGTTGAACGTGGGAAAGTTCATCAAGGGCGAGCTTGACCAGAATATCCGTTTGGAGCCGGAAGATGTGATCTACGTTAAGGAAAGAAATTATTGACCGGCTGCCACCGCCTTCCTCATTCGCTTCTCCGCGTGCGCCCTGTCCATCGCAATTCCTGCCCCGGCCGGTTGTTCTCCGGCCGGATTTGGCTGGCGCCGCTTCTGGCCGGGCTCTGCCTGGTCGCCGGTGCCCAAGAGTTGAGCCGGCTGCCCAAGCCGCGCTTCGTCCTGCTCTTTAATGAGGAATACAACGACAATCTCTTCTTCGACCGGAGCGCGCTCGCGGTCAGCGACTTCAGCACGCAGGCCGTCCCGGAGCTTCAGCTGGAGTTCGGCCGGGGCAGCCTGACGCCGGGCGCCTTGAATGTTCAGGAGCAATTCAACTCTCACTCCCACGAACATGCACTCGACCGGCATCTGTTTGCCGCCACTCTCGCGGCCCAGCATCAGTTCGCGCTAGGGGTGCTTTCGCTTTCCAGCAGCTACAACCAGACCAGTCAGAATCAAAGCTCCTCCGCGGGCATCGTGGACGCCACCACTTGGGGTTCGCAATTAAGCTACAGCGGGGAACTAGGGGTCAAATTCGGACTTACCACCAGCCTGTCCACCGGTGGCACCCGCTATTCGACGGCCACCAGCAGCAATCCACTCATCGGGCAGAACTACACCAACTCGACCACCCATTCGTTCGCTGCCGATTTGGGGCGCGCCTTGGGACCCAAAACCCAAAGCGGTCTTGGACTCCGGGAAACCTGGGACAGCTATGCCGGAACCCAAGCCAGGACGGATTTCCTGAATCTGTTCTTTCGCGGCAGCTACAGTGCCAAAACCGAGGCCACCATACATCTGGGCGTGAACCATCGTGCCCTTGGTACCGGATCAGGCGGCACCTTCCCCGGCTTGGATGCCTCGATCAACCACCTGCTCACAGAGAAGACGACCCAGAGCCTAACCCTCTCGCGCAACGCGGCCGCAGATATTTATGGCAAGGAAAACCGCACCTGGGCCCTGGCCTACCAAATCAACGTCATGGCCCGGAATTATCTCTATACCTACGCTTCCTTGAGCTTTAATTCAATAGATTACCTGACGACTGGCCGCCTGAATTACCTGAGCCTCGAAAGCGGAATTTCCTACCGGCTTCGCTCCTGGTGCAATTTCGGCGTGACGGTGCGCACCCAGCTGGTCGGCAGCGACCAACTCTACGCGCGAATCAACGGTCCTCGCGATGCCCATCAGGAAGTCCTGCGGCTGAGCGTCAACATGACCTATTGAGGGATGAAACGGGAAATCCAGGCCTTTCCCGTCCGCTCCGCACCCTTACTTGCCTGGGTCCTTGCTTGGCTTGGATCCCGCTTCTTGTGCCCGTCGCGGCATCGCTTGGGCTGGCTGGCAGGCTGCGCCGTGCTGGCCTGGTCCGCCCGAGCGGCCGAAGTCGGACAACCTCTCATCCGCAATTTCTCGCCCGGAGACTACCAAGGTCAGCGGCAGATCCTGTCGGCCACCCCCACGCCCGAAGGCACCATGCTCTTTGGCGGCCAGAATTGGGTCGTCGAGTATGATGGCCAGAACTGGCACCAACTGGATCTGCCCGGCATCGGCCCGATTTATGCCCTGGCGGAGGATGCCGAGGGTTCCATCTGGGTGGCGGGCAACAACGAACTGGGGCGCGTGCGGCGCCGACCCGACGGGCAGCTGGCCTACGTCTCGCTTCGCAACCTGGTGCCACCCGAAGCCGGCGATCTGGGCCCGATCCGGAACATCCGGGTCACCCCTACCGCCGTCTGGTTTCAAAGCAGCCGGAGCGTGCTGGTGTGGCGCGGGGGCGAATTCTCCCTCTGGCTCGTTGATCCCCATTCCGAGTACCACACGGTCTGGCTGGATGACCGCCTGCTGATCTCCCAATCCTCGGGCTGGTCGATCGCCGCCGCGGGCGGCCCTGCGGAGCGCGTGGGCCGGCCGGAGGACCAGCTGGGACGCTATCAGCCTTTGTTTGCCGTGCCTTCCCCCCGGGGCGGGTGGCTGCTGGGACTGAAGAATCGCGACGGCGATTTCGCCGGGCTCGGCCGGTTCGACGGCACCAGTCTCACACTGTTGAGCCATCCGCTCGACGATTTTTTCAAGACCAAGCGTCTGACTTTTGCGCATCAGCTGGCGGACGGACGCTATTTTTTTGCCACCGCCCTCGGCGGAGCGGTGCTCTTGGACAGGGAACTCCAACCCTTGGCTCTCCTCGATGAACATTCGGGCCTGGAATCGAGTGCGATCAATTGCCACGCGATTGATCCCCGGGGCGATCTCTGGCTGGGGACGGACTGGGGGGTAAGCCACATCCAGATGCATGCCGCCTATTCCTGGTTCGGCCGCACGCAAGGTCTGCCCCGCGGAGGAGCCAATGCCCTGACGCGGCGGGGCGGGCAGCTGCTGGTGGGCGGGGCGGGCGGCATCCTGCAACACCGCCCGCCCGCCACCGCCACCGCCCCGAGCTTCTTTCGGTGGGAAGGTATCGACGACCGGATCAACCGCATCATTTCCACTTCCCTCGGAGAGGTCGCCGCCGGCAGCAATGGGGCTTGGATGCTGACCCCGAGCGGGGACCGCCTCGGCGGCACGGGCGAGATCATGGACATGGCCGAAACCACGGCGCGGCGGCTTTTCGCCACCACCCCACGCGGACTCGGCACCTGGCATCAGGCCAACGGCCATTGGGTCTGGGATGGCTTCATTCCCGAGCCGCGCAGCGAAATGGGTGATCTGGCCGCGGAGGCTGATGGCAGCCTGTGGATCGGCGCCCCGGGCCAGACGGTCTGGCACATCCAATTTACCGGCCGGTCGGCCGAGGGGCTCCCGGAAGCGGTCGCCCAAAGGCTGGGGCGGGAGGAAGGCTTGCCGGCAGGCTTCGGTTGGACGCGGCTCTACCGGTCGGGGGACCGGGTCCTGTTCGCCACGACCAAAGGGCTCTTCCGCTATGATCCCGCCGGCCGGCGCTTTGTCCCCGAAAACTCCTATGGCCAGCGCTTCAACAACAGTTCGACCATTATCCGGGCCTTTGCGGCCGAACCGGACGGGGCCGCGTTTGTGCTGGCGCAACCGGCCCGCACCGATCCCGGCTACGCCACCCTCCAACTCGGCCGGGCCCACGGTGAGGATTGGCAGGAAATTCCTGTCCCTGGCATCAACCGCCTGGGAGGCGCCGACCGGCTGTTCCATGAGACGAGCGAGGGCCGGGAATTGCTCTGGATCCTTGGCCAATCCAGCCTGCTGCGCATTGATCTCACCACCCTAGCGGAGCATAAGCCGGCCCCGCTCGGCACCACCCTGCTCCGCAGCATCACCTTGGCCAATGGCCGGATCCTGCGGGTTCCGCCCGATGGCACGCTGCGCCTGCAGGCGGACGAAAACTCGGTGCACCTCACCTATGCCACGCCCGGGCTGGCTGGAGAGAGCGAAGCCTGGCATGAAACCCAGCTGTCCGGGCTGGGGGACGGCAGCTTGGAAATGGACCACGGGGCCGAGCGCACCTTCAACCGTCTGCCCGCCGGCAACTACGTCTTTCAAGTCCGCGGACGGAGCGAGGACGGGCGCTGGAGCCGGCCGGCCTTTCTCCGCCTCGTCATCGCCACCGCGTGGTGGACGACCCGCTGGGCCTGGACCGGATTCGGCCTGCTGGCCCTCGGCGGCATCTACGCCATCGTCCGCCTGCGCACCGAGCGCCTGACGTATGAACGCAACCGCCTGGAGCAGGTGGTTGCCTCCCGGACCGCCGAGTTGGCTCGCATCAATACCGAGCTTCGCCGCATCAACCGCCTGGAGCACGATGAAAAGCTCGCCGCCCGGCTCGCCGGTGAAAAAGCCCAGTTGGAGATGCTGCGCTACCAGCTGAACCCCCATTTCCTCTACAACGCGCTCAATTCCATCCGCGCCCTCATCTTCACCAGCGCGGAATCCGCCGCCGAGATGGTCACCCGCCTCTCCGAGTTTTGCCGGCGCACCCTGTCGCAGCATACCGAGGGGCTCGTCCCGGTGGCGGAGGAAATCGAGATGATCCGCAACTACCTCGATATCGAGCAGGCCCGCTGGCAGTCCGGACTCATCACGCGGGTCGAGGTCGATCCGGCGGCCCAGACCGAACCCCTGCCCCAGTTCATGCTGCTCCCCTTGGTGGAGAACGCCATCAAGTACGGCGGCCGCACCAGCCCGGGGGTGCTCCAGGTCCGCATCAACGTCTCGTTTGAGCACGGCATCCTGATCTGCGAGGTCTCCAATACCGGCCGCTGGCTGGATCGCGGGACGACCCCCTACCGCGAATCCACCGGTATTGGCCTTGAAAATCTCCGGCAGCGCCTCACCACTTTCTATGGTGCTGGCGCCGTGATGGAAACCCGCGAACAAAACGGCTGGGTGGTCGCCCGCCTGCGCCTGCCCCGCTCCCTGCTCCGGGGCACCCAGCCCCCGTTTTCCCAACCCACCGCCCTGCCAAATCATGCCTCCTCCACGCCAGACGCTGCTGATTGACGACGAACCTCTTGCCCGGCTAGAAATCCGGCGCCTCCTGCAGGCCCATCCGGAAATCCAGGTCGTGGGCGAAGCCGGCAACATCAATGATTCGCGCGAGCTGCTGAGCCGCACCGACTACGATCTCGTCTTTCTCGACATCCAGTTGCGCGGCGGCACGGGCTTCGACCTGCTCGACAGCCTTCGGCCCGCCGCCCAGGTGATCTTCGTCACCGCGCATGACCGCTTTGCCCTGCGCGCCTTCGAGGTGAATGCCCTCGACTATCTCCTCAAGCCCGTGTCCGCCCCGCGCCTCGCCGCCAGCCTGCAGCGGCTGGGCGCCGGCCAGCCGCTCGCCGCGCCCGCCTCCGGCGCCCCCGCCTCGATCGGCCCCGCCACGCACCGACTCACTCTGGAGGACCGTGTCTTCATCAAGACCGGACATGTTACCCGGTTCATTCCCGTTGCCACGATTTGCGCCATTTGCTCCTGCGAAAATTACACCCAGCTCATCCTCGGCGGGGGCGAAACCCTGATGGTCCTGCGCACACTCAAGGCCTGGCAGGAGGTCCTGCCCGACAACGTCTTCGTCCGCATCCACCGTCAGACCCTCGTCAACCTTTGCCGGGTCAAGCGGATCGAACGGAAGGACTCCGACGAGATGCTGTTTTGGGTCGATGCCCCCGTGCCGCCGCTGAACGCCAGCCGGCGGCAGGTCAGCGAACTCCGCCATCACCTCCAAGTCCTGGGCCTGCAGGGCCTTCTCCCCTGAGCCGCTTTCGTCTCGGCGGCCCGAAGCCACCGCGGAGCCTCCTCCCGCCGCAGAGGCGTAAGCGGCCTGCGCCCATCCGGTGCAGGTTACTCTTCGTCAGGCGGGGTGAAACCGCGGCGGAGGACGTTTTCGGCAATCAGGCGGGGAAAGAGGAAATTTTCCAGATACTCGCGGCCGCCGGCCTTGGTGCCGCCGCCGGACAGCTTGAACCCGCCAAACGGGTGCCGCTCGACGATGGCCCCGGTGCAGCTGCGGTTGAGATAGAGGTTGCCGACCAGAAACTCCTGCCGCGCCCGCTCGAGGGCGCGCGGGCTGCGCGAGAAGAAGGCACCGGTGAGCGCATAGTCGCAAGTGTTGGCCAAGGCGAACGCTTCGTCGAGGTCCTTGGCTTTCAGGATCGCGAGCACCGGCCCGAAGATTTCCTCGCGTACAATCTTGTGCCCGGGCTGGCACCCGGTGAACACCGTGGGCGGCACATAGTAGCCGCCGCTCGCGACGGCCTCCGCGGGAAGCGTGGCCTGCCAGGCGAGCTGGCACTCCTGCTTGCCCGCCTCGATGTAGCCGAGGATGGTCTGCTGCGCGGCCTCGTCGATCACCGGGTTGACGATGGTGCCAGGCCGGGCGGGATCGCCGACCGGGAGGGCGGGACAGGCGGAGAGGAAGCGGGCGACAAACTTGTCGTACACGTCGGCGAGGACGATGAGGCGGGAAAGAGCGGAGCACTTCTGGCCGGCAAAGCCGAAGGCGCTGGAGAGCGCGGCCGGGATCGCCTCGTCGAGGTCGGCGTCATGGTCGATGATCATGGCGTTCTTGCCGCCCATCTCGCAGACCACCTTCTTGAGATTCCGTTGGCCGGGCCGGGTCTGCCCGGCCTCCTCCCAGATTTTCAAGCCGACCTCGCGCGAGCCGGTGAAGGCGATGAAGTCCACCTGCGGGTGCGCCACGAGGCGCGCGCCGGCGTCCGCCCCGGCGCAGGGCAAAAAGTGCAGCGCGCCGGCCGGCACGCCGGCCTCAACCAGGATGTCCATCAGGCAGGCGCCGATGATCGAGGTTTGGCGCGCGGGTTTGATGATGACGCAGTTGCCCGCCACCAGGGGAGCGACGGTCAGGCCGGTGAGGATGGCCAGCGGGAAGTTCCACGGGGCCACCGCGATGCCGACGCCGCGGGGCGTCCACGTTTGGAGGCAGCGTTCGCCGGACACCTTTTGGGTAACGACGGGCCGGGCGAGGCGGCGCATCTCGACGGCGTAGAACCGCAGGAAGTCGATGGCCTCGGAGGTGTCGCCGTCGGCCTCGACCCAGGGCTTCGCGCCCTCGAGGATGAGGAGCGAGTTGATCTCCATCCGGCGCGACTCCATGAGGTCGGCGGCACGCTCGAGCATCTTGGCGCGGTCGTCGGCGGGCGTGGCGCGCCACTTCGGGAAGAACGCGACGGAGGCCGCGACGGCGTCCTCGGCGTCCTGCACGGTGCCCTTGGCCCAGTAACCGACAATCTGCGCGG
>CAISJA010000250.1 GCA_903885525.1 uncultured Opitutaceae bacterium | reverse complement strand
TTGAAATGCTCGATGTGCCCCACCTGCACGATGCGGCCCGCCTGCTGCGCGGCGGACAGCACCTGCTCCGCCTCGTCGAGGCTGGCGCACAACGGCTTCTCAATCAGGAGGTGGCAGCCGGCGGCCAGCAACGGCAGGGCCACCTCCGCATGCCGGTCGGTGGGCACCACCACGCTGACCGCCTCGCAGGCTGCGCCCAGCTCGGCCAGCGTGGCAAAACGCCGGCACCCGTGCCTGGCGCAGATTTCGGCCGCGCGGGCGTCGCTGGTCTCGAAGATGCCGACCAGCACCGCGTCCGGGCGCGCCGCGTAGAGGCGGGCATGGTGCTGGCCGAGCGAACCGACCCCGGCGACGCCGCATCTGAGCTTAGGTTTGGCCATGGTCGAATTCTCCATTTTTCAGGTGAAGCTGGCGACTGGTTTTTGCCGCATGCGCGGGATTGTGCGTGACCAGCACGAGCGCCGCCCGCTCCTCCGCCCCGACTTCCAGCAGCAGGCGGATGACCCCGTCTCCCGTTTTTTCGTCGAGGTTGCCGGTGGGCTCGTCCGCCAGCAGGACGGCCGGGCGGTTCATCAGGGCGCGCGCGACGGCCACCCGCTGCCGCTCGCCGCCGGAAAGCTGCGCCGGCACATGGTGGCTGCGCCCGGCCAGGCCCACCCGGGCCAGCAGGGCGGCGGCCCGGGCCCGCTCCGGCGCGCCGACCGGACCGACCAGCCGCGCGGCCATCAGCACGTTGGCCAGGGCGTCGATTTCCGGGATCAGGTAATAGGCCTGGAAGACCATCCCGAGGAACCGGCCGCGCCGGACCGTGAGTTCGCCGGGCGCCAGCTTCGCCGTGGCCTCGGTCCCCCAGAAGAGCTCGCCCGCCTCGGGCTGGTCGAGGCCCGCCAGCAGGTTGAGCAGCGTGCTTTTGCCCGAGCCGGATTCGCCCCGGATGCTCACGCTCTCCCCGGCGGCCACGCGCAGGTCCACGCCGCGCAGCACCGCCAGCACGGCCTCGCCGCTGCGGTAGCTTTTGCGCAGGCCGGCGGCGCACAGGACTGGGGCGGGGTCAGGCATGGGAGGGAAAGACTGAAAAAACGAAAAACTGAACGGCTGAGTTCATCGGCGTGCCGTGGGCGCGGGCGTCCGGCGGGCTGGGCCGGAAGCTCGAGGGTGGCGGTTCGGTGGCGGCGGGGGGGATTGTGCTCAGCATGTTTGACTCTTCCGCCCTTTTATTCCGAGCGCAGCGCCTCCACGGGTTTGAGCCGGGCCGCCCGCCAGGCGGGGATCAACCCGGCCAGCGTGGAGGCCAGCAGCGAGAACACCACGATGGTCCACACCTCCCGGCCGGTGGTGAAGGCCGGCAGCGAGCTGAACTGATAAAATTTCACGAAGGTCTCCTCCCCCATCGTCATCCGGGCGAGGAGGTGCACGGCGTGGTCGCGGTAGTGCAGCAGGGCGAAGCCAAAGCCGAGACCGCCGGCCGTACCGGCGGCCCCGATGATCAGCCCCTGCGCGCAAAAGCACAACGCCACGTCGCGGGCGCGTCCGCCCATCGCGCCGAGCAGGCCGATCTCGCGGGTCTTGCGGACCACCGACATCAGCAGCGAACTGGTGATGGAGAAGGCCGCCACCACGATGATGAAGGTGAGCAGGAAGAAGATCAGGTTGCGCTCGAAGCTGAGCACGGACTGGAATTCCGCGTTGGCCTCGAACCAGGTGAGGGCCCGCACCCCCGGGGGCAACGCGGCGTTGAGCGCGGCGGCGGCGGCATCCGGGTCGGCCCCGTCCTGCAGGCGGACATTGTAGCCGTGGACCATTTTTTCGAGCCCGTAGAGGTCCTGCATCAGCCGGAGCGAACAGAGCACGGTGGAGCTGTCGAGCTGCTGGTGCCCCACCTGGAAGATGCCCGCCACCCGCACCTCGCGCGGCAGCAGCACCTCGTTGTTTTTCATCCGCTCCAGCATGAGGGGCGAATAGACGTTCACCTTCTCGCCCACCTGCGCCCCGAGGGAGCCGGCCAGCAGCGAACTGAGGATCACCGCATCGTCATCCAGGTCGTCGAGCGAGCCCGCCACGAGGTATTTCTGGAGCGGGATGACCCGCTTCATCTTCGCCACGTCGAAGCCCTGCACGGCGGGGAAAGCCGGGCGGCTGGCGTATTCCAGCATCACGACGCCGGAGGCAAAGGGCGCGGCGGCCAGCACGGCGGGCGTCGCGGCGAGCGTGCGCTCCACCTGCGCCGCCGCCGCCGG
>CAISJA010000249.1 GCA_903885525.1 uncultured Opitutaceae bacterium | reverse complement strand
TGAGCTGGGGTAATCATGGGGGTCTGCGCGAAAGCCCCAAGCGTTACCGCTCACGCAGACCGACTCCGACTTAAAACCCAGCCAAAGCGGACACGGGTTCTAGTTGGCGCCGACCTCGACGTATAGCCGGCGTTCTACAACTGCCATCATGGCACCAAATTCCCCGGTTGAGACAGGCCGGCCGAGGGCCGCGGCGAGCTGGGTGATGAAGTTCTCGTAGAGCGGACGAGCCTGCTCCGGGCGCGCGGCGGAGTGAAACGAGGGGCGGGCTCCTTTTTGCGTGCTCGCATGCAGCGTGAACTGGCTGACGAGGAGGATGCCGCCGCCGCACTCGACAATCGAGCGGTTCATCTGCCCGGTGGCATCGGCGAAAAGGCGCAGCCGGGTGATCTTGCGGGCCAGCCACTCGCTGTCGGCGGCGGTGTCCGCGGCCTCGATGCCCACGAGGAGGAGCAGTCCGGCGGCAATCTCACCGGTGACCCGGCCCCCGCTGGTGACGCTGGCGGAGGTGACCCGCTGAAGGACGATACGCATGGCGGTGGGGCGACGGCAGCGGGCAGAAAATAGGCAAGCCGGTGGCAGAGGGTCGCGTGCGACGAGCGGGATGCGGCCGGCGGCGGCGCAGGCGCGCCGCTTACGGCATGGGCAGGTGCGGCTCGACTTCCGCGTCGTAGTCCACGCCGGGCAGGCCGAAACCGAAGAGCTTGAGGAACTCGGTGCGGTAGCCGGCGATGTCGGTCAGGGTCTCGAGATTCTCGGTGTTGACGGTCGGCCAGATCTTGGCGACCGCTTCCTGCACATCGGCCCGCATCTCCCAGTCGTCGACGCGGACGCGGCCCTCGCTGTCAAAGACCGGCTGGTGGCCGTTGTAGAGCTGGGTGGCGAAGAGGCGCTGCATCTGCTCGATGCAGCCCTCGTGGATTCCCAGTTGCTTCATCACGCGGTACAGGATGGCGATGTAGAGCGGCACCACCGGGATGGCGGAGCTCGCCTGGGTGACGAGGGCTTTGTTGACCGAAATGAAGGCGCGTCCGCCGCCGTGGGCCTTGAGCTGGGCGTCGATGGCGCGCCCGGCGCGCTCGAGATCGAGCTTGGCCCGGCCGATGGTGCCGTCCTTGTAGACCGCCCAGGTGTGGACAGGGCCGATGTAGGAGTAGGCCATGGCGGTGGCACCGGGGGCGAGGAGTTTGGCCTCGCTGAGCGCGTTCATCCAGAACTCCCAGTCTTCGCCGCCCATGACGGCCACGGTGTCGGCCGCGCTCTGCTCGTCGGCGGGTTCGATGGTGACTTCGGTGACGAGGCCCTTGTCGGTGTCGACCGTCTTGTTGGTGTAGGGGGCGCCGAGCGGCTGGAGGGTGGACTTGTGGACCACGCCGGTGCGCGGGTGGGTGCGGCGCGGAGAGGCGAGGGAGTAGACGATCAGGTCGACCGGGCCCATGTCGCGGGCGATGAGGGCCAGGGTCTGCTGCTTGATTTCGTCGGAAAAGGCGTCGCCGTTGACATTGGCGGCGTAGAGACCGGCGGCGCGGGCCGCCTGGGTGAAGGCGATGCTGTTGTACCAGCCCGGGGTGGCGGGGCGGCCATCCTCGGAGGGGCGCTCATAAAACACCCCGATGGTTTTGGCGCTGCTGCCGAAGGCGGCGGTGATGCGGGAGCTCAAACCGTAGCCCGTGGAGGCACCGATCACGAGGACGTTGCGCG
>CAISJA010000248.1 GCA_903885525.1 uncultured Opitutaceae bacterium | reverse complement strand
GTTCCCCGTGACGCAGAAGGAAGGGGTCGTGCCTTTCGTATCGACAGACCGCCCGCACCCAGACCGTGGCCGCCCCCGACGGGGGCACCACCGTGCGGACCGTCCAGCCCGACGGCCGCCTTGCCTCGGTCACCGGTTCCGCCGTAGTGCCCCAGTACTACGCCTACGACACCGATCCCTCCACCGGCTTCCTCACCTCCTGGGTTTACTCCGGCACCGACGGGCGCTCCGGCACCTCGGGCCAGGCCTCCGGCCGCTGGCAAAAGAAGGTCACCGACTGGCTCGGCCGCGCTGTTCATGTGGAGCGCCCCGGCTTCTCCCCCAGCGGCCAGGCCGCCTACACGGAGGATTCCAGCTACGATGATGCCGGCGGCACCGGCCGGCTTCTCGCCACCACCCGCTCCGGCCTCGCCCCCATCCGCTACGAATATGACGAACTCTCCAACATGGTCCGCTCCGGCCTCAGCCTCAGCGGCAGCACCCTCGTCAATGCCTCCCAGGATCGGATCCAAGAGAGCGAGCAGTTCTTCTATAACGACGGCACCATCTGGTGGCTGCGACAGGAGACCCGCACCTACCCCAAACTGAACGATCCCACCCGGGTCATTACCTCCGCCACACTCAAGCGCCTCACCGGCTTCCCCGCCAACCGGCTCGAGGAAACCCAGGTCACCGATGCCGAGGGCAACACCGCCATCCGCACCGTCGACGTCAACCCCGCCACCGCCACCACCACCGTCACCACCACCCGCCCCGGCTCTGCCAACCCCGAGACCACCACCCTCGTCAACGGCCTGGCCACCAGCGCCACCGGCCACGACGGCCTCACCCGGCAAACCCTCTACGATGCCCTCTCGCGGGCCTACCAGACCATCGATTCCCGCGGCCTGAAAACCACCGCCCTCTACAAATACGGCAGCACCCTCGGCAGCTCCGTCGTGGACAGCGCCACCAACACCGTCAGCACCATCGCCTACGACGGTCTGGGCCGGAAACAGTGGGTGCAGGACGCCGCCGGCCAGTACACCCGGTTCGCCTACAACGCCCGCGGCCAGCTCCAATACCAGTGGGGCGGCGCCTCCTATCCCGTGCAGTATGATTACGACGCCACCTACGGCGACCGCACCAGGCTCTACACCTTCCGCAGCGCCCCGGCGGGCGACTCCGCCGCCTGGCCCGGCGGCGGCACCGCCGACACCACCACCTGGAACTACGACGGGGCCACCGGCCTCCTCTCCCAAAAGGTCGATGCCGCCTCCCAGGTCACCTCGTTCGACTACGATTCCCTCGGCCGCACCCGCACCCGCACCTGGGCCCGCTCCCTCGCCAGCAACGGCGGGGTAAAACTTGCCAGCACCTATAATTACGATTCCAACACCGGCGAGCTGCGCGGAGTCGCCTACAACGACGGCGGCGACCCCATTCCCACCCCCGCAGTCTCCTACAGCTACACCCGGCTCGGCCAAGTCGCCACCGTGGGCGACGTCACCGGCTCCCGCACCTTCAATTACGACAGCTCCTCCCCCTGGCGGCTCACCACCGAGACCCTCGACGCCTCCTTCTACGCCGCCCGCGTGCTGACCCGCAACTACGACTCCGCCTCCGGCACCGGCGGCGCCTTCGGCGGCTACACCCCCGGCACCTTCAAGGGCCGCTACACCGGCTACGATCTGGGCGTCGCCGGCAACCCCGCGCGCGATCAGCACCTCGCCTACACCACCTCCAGCCTCGCCCAGTTCGTCGGCGTCACCTCCCGCATCACCAATGGTGCCTCCCGCGACACCATTTACAACTACACGCCCAACACCTCCCTCCTCGGCGGCTACAGCACTGGCAGCGTAACCGTGCTCCGCGGCTACGATGGCTCCCGCAATCTCCTCACCAGCATCGAAACCCGGTGGGGTGGGAATGCCGACACCGTCAGCCACACCTATTCGTACAACGCGCTCGGCCAGCGGCAGACTGCCCAGCTCGGCGGCTCCGCCTTCGCCGATTACTGGCAGGGCCAGTCCTACACCCACGTTTACAATGCCTATACCTACAACGCTCGCGGCGAGCTCCAGACCGGCGCAATGTACCGCGGCGACACCGCCAGCCCCACGCCCGCCTCCACCGACGAGCTGCCCGGCCGCCGCTTCGAGTACCGCTTCGACTCCCTCGGCAACCGCACCAGCGCCGGCGAAACCGGCGTCAGCACGGCCCGCGGCGGAGCCGACGACACCTATGCCGTCAACGCCCTGAACCAATATACAGGCAAGGACAACCACACCGTGCGCGTCCTCGGCACCGCCGCGCCGGCCGCCACGGTCGCCGTCGCCTCTGCCCCGTCCACCGGCAAGCTCGACAACGCCTGGGGTGCCGACCTCCTGCCCGCCAACACTGCGGGCCCCGTGCAGGACACCGCCAAGGTCTATGCCGCTTTCCCCGGCAAAGGCTCCGGCGGGCTTGACCTCATCCGTTCCGACTCCAAAGGCTACTGCATCGCCGCCGCCGCCCAAAGCTTCACCTACGACCTCGACGGCAACCTGACCGGCGACGGCGTCTGGACCTACACCTACAACGCCGAAAACCAGCTCGTGAGCCTGACGACCACCGCCGCGGCCGTCGCCGGCGGCCTCCACAACCGGCTGCTGCAATTCCGCTACGACTACCTCGGCCGCCGGGTGCAGAAGCGCAGCGTCGATTTCACGGCCGGCACGGATGCCACCCAGCGCTACGTCTTCGACGGGTGGAACGCCATCGCCGAGACCGACACCGGCGGCAACCTTCAGCGCGCCTTTGCGTGGGGATTGGACCTGGCCGGCTCGCTCACCGGGTCAGGCGGGGTGGGGGCCCTGTTGCAGATCACCGATCTGGTCGCCGGCAAGACTCTCTGCCCGGCCTACGACGGCAACGGGAATATCACCGGTCTGCTCAATGCGGATTCCGGGGCCACCGAGGCCGCCTACGAGTACGACCCCTCCGGCAACCTCCTCCGCTGCGAGGGCACCTACGCCAAGAGCAACCCCTTCCGCTTCTCCACCAAGTGGCAGGACGACGAGACCGGCCTGCTCTACTACGGGTATCGATATTACAGTGCACAATTAGGTCGCTTTGTGTGTCGTGATCCAGAAGAAGAAAGCGGGGGAATTAATTTGTACGCTTTCCTTCAGAATAATGCTATAAGTAAATTTGACTATCTTGGCCTAGATGAAAAATCACCTCCAGTTGTACTGCCACCTATTGTTGTACATGCGCCGCCCCTGCCTTATGTGCCAGGGAATGCACTTCCGGGAACAACAAATGGCCCCAGCATTGATCGCAGAGGTGGTGGAAACGGAAATGGTATAGGCCAGACGGCGAATAAAACCTTAAATGTCATCAAGCATACTTTAAATAAGAATGGGAAATATGACATTTATATATTCATTGATGATTCGGGATCCGGTAAGATGTACTTCCGAGATGTGGCCACTGGCGCGGTAACTCCAATGGGTGAAGCATACTTCACTGGAAACGCTTCATCCTTTACTATTGCCCCAAACAGCACAGGCACCAATGGGACTGGTTCAACTCCGGGCAACGGATGGGACACAGGAACGGCTTATGTGCTGCCTTCAATTACGGTGGGCCCAAACAACGCAGACTCACTCAAGTCAGACGCAACTTTACCTGGCGGAGGAATGCCGAAGGGCTGGGATCCAAGTTGGCCATCTGGGTCCGATCCACGCGGTCCTTTCGTACAAGACCCTAATGGCCCAAAATGGTATCCGCATCCGGAAGATGATGGCCATTGGCCACACTGGGACAGAGAAGATAACCAAGAGCGTTACCCGCCGAATTCAAAAAAACCGTGGCCTGGTCAAAAACGTCCGCCATATGAAGATCAGTCTGACAAAAATCCATGGCCCCAACCTCCAACGCCCCAGCCCGCTCCGCTTATTACGGGTAGTCAAGTCGCAGGTGGCGTCGCGGTGATCGGAACCGGCTATCTTATTTATCGTGTCGTGAGAATGACTCCATCGGTGGTCCTCCCGCCGCTGTGGCCAACGATTCCAGCAAACGCAGTCATTCCTTAATGCGATGAAGCCATCTAAAAAACTTAAAGAACTCAGGGAGATGTCTGGGCGAAATCCAC
>CAISJA010000247.1 GCA_903885525.1 uncultured Opitutaceae bacterium | reverse complement strand
CGCTGCCGGATCATGCCGCCCCAGCGGGCGTGGAGGATGATGGCGTTCCAGATCACGATGATGAGGGCACCGTTTTCCTTGGGGTCCCAGCCCCAGAAGCGGCCCCAGGATTGGTCGGCCCAGATGCCGCCGAGGACGGTGCCGATGAGGCTGAAGAGCGTGGCAAAGCAGACGATGCCATAGACCATGCGGGTGAGGGCATCGGCGGTGGCCGGATCGAGCGACTTGGTCAGGACTCCGCGGAAGATGTAGATCAGGGCGAGGAAGCCGGCGAGGTAGGTGGCGGAGTAGCCGATGGTCACAGTGACGACATGGGTGGCGAGCCAGAAGTTGGAATCGAGCACGGCGCGCATCATCTCCATGGTGTCGCCGCCGTTGGTGAGGGCGAGGTTGTAGGCGATGAGGAGGGTGGCGAACCCCGTGACGCCGCCGGCGACGCTGCCGACGCCGTTGCGGAAGATTTTTTCGAGGAAGAGGCAGAGCAGCACGGCGCCCCAGCCGATGAAGAGCGCGGAGGAATAGAGGTTGGTGACGGGCGGGCGGGATTCCAGCCACATGCGGGTCGCCAGGCCGAGGGTGGCGGCGGCGAAGGCCAGGGCGAGCAGCCAGAAGGCACTGCGGCCAGTTTCGGCGGGCCACTTGAGCCACGAGAGGAGGCCGAGGAGAAAGGCAAAGGCGTAGAGGTTGATCGCGCTGTAGAACGGATCGGCGGCGTTGAAGCGTTCCTCGAGGTCGCTCTTCCGCATCGCAGCGGGATAGCGCGCGGCCCAGTCTTGGTGGAATCTTGCCACGATCCGGTTGAACCCGGCGGAGTCGCCGGTCCGCCAGGCGTGGCCGAGCTGGGCGTAGGCCAGCGTGGTGTCGTCCACTTGTCCCGTCCCGAAGGCATTGAGCAAGGCGGTGCCGGTCGGCAGCCAGTGCGAGACATCGTCGTCGCCGGCGGGGGGCGGGATCGGCCGGAGAGTGCCGAGCTGCTCCATGTAGGTGAAGCGATCCGCCATTTCCTTCATGGCCTTGACCGCCTCCTCGCTGTGGGGGCGGTTGGCCTGGCGCGCCTGGATGGCGGCGATGCCGGCGGGCAACGCCTGGTTGAAGACGGTGATTTCCTGCAGAAAATCAGGCGATTCCGGCACCTGCAGGCTGGCTTTGAGCTGCAGGTAGAGCACCACGCGGTTGCGGACCGCGATCACTTGGCGCTGGAACGAGGAGCGGACATTGGCATCCACCTGCTCGGCGAGGCGCGCCTGCTGGTCGAGGGCGTCCAGCTTGGGCCGGAGCTGGTTGTAGGAAAAGCGGGATTTGCCCGCCGGCAGGAAGCCCACGAGGGCCATGATGCGCTTGGCGGGATTGTCGTAGGTGATCCGGGTGTCCTCCTCGGACAGGCCCACCAGCGTCAGCACCTCGGGCGAGTCGATCTTGAAGGTGGGGTAGGTGTCCGCCTTGGCCGGGGCAAAGAGCACCTCGGCCAGCCATTCGGCGGAGGTGGCGACGAACGGCTCGGTGCGCTCCGGGGTGCCGACCCGCTGGCGCCCTTGGATCGTGAGCAGGGTGGTGCGGGCGATGGTGTCGAGCGGCTTCAGCCGACCGCTGCTCAGCACAGGGAGGCGGCCAAAACCGGCGAGGTCGAAGGCGGTCCGGTTGCGGTGCGGCAGCAGGGTGGAGACGAGGAAAAGCGTGCCGAGCAGGAGAACGGCGAGGGAGAGATACTTTTTCATGGCGGGGGGAAAGGGCTAGGATTGTAGCGCGGAGGGCGCGGAGGCCGCGGAGAGACTGGGTGCGTGGTTTGACAAGTGACAGGCATGGTCTCTTGGCGAACATGGGGAATCTTACGCAACGTCAGTTCATGGGAATAGGAACCTTCGTAAGCGGATTCGAGCAGCCCCGGTCCAAGTTCCCGATGAACCTCGATGCCAGCACCGATGAGTTCGTGGGAAAGTTCGTTGATGGAGTGAATGGTCATAGATCCCTCGCGACCTCCGCGTCCTTCGCGTTAAAGAATCAGGTAGTGGCGGTGCGTTTCGAGACGAACTTGCCGAGGGTGATGCCGAACTGCAGGCAGAGGCCCACGCCCATCATGAGGCAGGCCACATAGGGCAGGAGCCAGCCGGGGTTGCGCACGACTTGGAGAACGGTCATGTGGCTTTCCGCGTTCATCTGGAACTGGTAGAAGGTCAGGCCGCCGTGGCGCAGCGGGTTGTTCATGAAGATGACGGTCTCGCGGTTGTCGTGGCCGTCATCGCTCTGCAAGCGGACCCGGCTGGAGAAGTTTTTGGGGATATCGGTGCCGGGATAGACGTCGTGGTTGACCTTGAGCAGAGTGAGGGAAAACGGCTGGTAGAACCGGCGCAAGCGCAGGGCCAGGGCCCAGGTGTGGTTCTGGATGCTGAAGGTTTGCGGCGCGCCCAGTTGGGGGGAGACCAGCCAGGTGCCGAGCGGTCCGCCCGGTCCGGCAATCTCCACGTAGGCGCCCGGGGTGTTGACCTCGTCGGTCTTGTAGGTGAGCGGCTGCTCCCGCATCAGGACATTGGTTCCCACTCCGGCGGTGGCGCCGGCGGGGGCGCCCGGGGCGGAGCCGTTGCGCCGGGAGAGGGTGGCGTTGCCGTAGTAGGCCTGCACGCGCACGGTGAAGGGCAGCCGGGGGTGTTGGATGGTGCCCGGCTGCTCCAGCACGGCGGCGGGGATGGCGACGACCTCATCGAAGGCGGGGTCGGTCTGGTCGATCAGGGCGAGTTCATAGTCGCGGAAGCTTTCGGAATAATTTTTGGTTTCGCCCTCCTCGAGGCGGACCGAGCTGTCCTTCTGCATCAGGCCGGAGACCAGCTCGCCGCAGAGCAGCAGGATCAGGCCGGCATGCGCCAGCTGGATGCCGGATTTTCTCCAGGTGAACTTGAAGCGGTAGGCGTGTGCGCCGAGAAGGTTGAGGAAGAGCAGGCCGCCGATGAGGTAGCCGCCGGGGAAGACGGGCAGCCGGAGCGCCCCGGCCTCCTGATAAACCACGAAGGAGTGGAACCACTTTTGCTGGATGCCCCAGACCCCGAGATTGGTCTGGTCCAGCGTGGCCACGAACACGAGCACAAGGGACAGGAACAGCAGCGCGACCGTCAGCTGGAGCGAGGTGAGCAAATCCCGAAGCGAGCGGAGAAAGGTGGTCATGGCTCAGGGGGTTTTGACGCTGCGGAGAAATTCGAGGAAGGCCGGCTTGGCCGCCACGACGGTGGCATCGGGCCCGGACAGTTTGAAGAACCAGCTGTTGCCTTGGTAGGGGACGATGGCCCCCAGCAGGTGGCCGGCGCTGCCTTGGTAGTCGACCACGGTGAAGGTGAGTCCGTTGGCCTCGATACTCCGGGCTTCGGCGGCGACTTCCGCCGGGGCGAGGGGCGCGAGCCCCACCTGTCCGCGCCAGCGGTTGAGGTTGGCCTCCAGTCCGCCCGTGGCGCCCGGGAACGCGGTGATGGAAAGATCGGCCTCGCCGCCCGCGGCCTTCACCCGGTAGCTGCCCTTGCGCATCGCGGAGAGCGGCTTGGCTTCGAACGCCGCCGGGGCGGTCCAGGTCAATCCGGCTCCCTCGGCCGTGGGCACCGTCGTGCCGGCCATGGCGGTCTGCCCCGGCACGGTTCCGCCACCCGCGATCGGCGGATGATCCGCGGGCAGGCTCCCGGGACCCGGTGGCGCGACCGGTGGTGCCTCCTTCGGTGCGCGGTAGGAAGCGATCTCCCGGTCGCGGCAACCGGTGATAAGGAGAAGTGATATGACCAACATTGACGTGATGAGTTGGGGAGGCGTCATGGGGAGTTGCAAGGGAGACTTATACTCTGAAAACTGCAATCCCAAGCCCCATTTCAGCAAAAGTCGGCAGATTCTTTGGCAAAATATGCATGACCTCTGGCCGCCTCGCTTGGGAAGGCCTTTCCCTTCCGGCCCAGCCGGGCCGGGTACCAGGTCGGCTGCTTCATCAGCTTGCGGGCAGGGAATCTGGCTGGCCGGCACCGCCGGCGTTACACGGCGGCTACTGGAGCACGCTGCCGATCAAGGCGATCGTGCTGCAGCTGCGCAAACTGGGGATCCCCGCGGAGATTTCGCCGACGGCGGGCACCTTCGTCTGCAACCACGTTTTCTACGGGCTGCGGCATGGACTGGCGCTGTACCACCCCGGCGGGCGCGTCGGTTTCATCCATGTGCCCTGTCGCCTGAGCAGAGCAAGGGCGGCCAGCCCGCCTGCCCTTCGAGCTGATGACCGTGGCCGTCCGGCTCGCGATCGAGACCTCCGTCTCCCCTCGCCGGGATCTCCGGGTCGCCGGACCGATAACCCCCGCCGGCCCCACCGGCCCAAGCTACCGGTCGGCCCCACCGGCCCAGACCACCGCTGAAGCCGCCGCCCGGACCCCCTGCCCAGGCCCCTCGCCGCCGACCCGGTTTGTCATCTATTGTATTACAAAATCGACAGCGGAAACTTGTCATACATTCTATGACAAGCCTCCGGGTTCCGGGCTAGTTGTTGAAGCGGAAGAGCGCGACGTCGCCGT
>CAISJA010000246.1 GCA_903885525.1 uncultured Opitutaceae bacterium | reverse complement strand
TTGTCGATCAGGGTCTGGAAGAAGATCCAGTCGCGGTACATGGCGCAGAGGCGGCGGCGGGCGGCCGGGCCCCCGGCGAGCACGGCCTCGAGGCCGGTGCCGAGGCCGAACCAGCCGGGAAAATTGAATCGGCTCTGCATCCAGGAAAACACCCAGGGGATGGCCCGGAGGTCGGCGATGGCGGTGGTGGCGCGGCGGAAAGTGGGGCGCGAGCCGAATTTCAGCCCGGCAATTTCGTCGATCGGCGTGGCCTGCCGCCAGAATACGAGGAAGTCGGGGTCGTCGCGTACGACGGCGACATAGGCGGCGAGGCTGGTCTCGCTCATCCGGTCCATCAGCCGGCGCCAGGCGGCGGGCACCGGGAAGGTCTTCTGCGCCGCCTGAGCGCCGAGCAGCACGCCGTAGGCCATCTGCTCGAGGATGCGGTGGGCGAGGTCGGGATCGTGGTAGCGGGTCGAAAGCACCTCGCCCTGCTCGGTGACGCGGATGCCGCCGTCGCGCAGGCCGACGGGCTGGGCGAGGATGGCCTTGGCCGCCGGACCGCCGCCACGGGCGATGCTGCCGCCGCGGCCGTGGAACAGGGTCAGGCGGACCCCGCGGGAATGCGCCAGCGCGGCGATGGCATCCTGCGCGGTGTAGAGCACCCAGTTGGCGGTCAGGTAGCCGCAGTCCTTGTTTGAGTCGGAGTAACCCAGCATGACGTGCTGGTGCCGGTGCTGCCGGGCGAGGTGTGCCGCGTAGACGGGGGCCGAAAACAGCTCGCCGAGAATCTGGGGGGCGCGCTCGAGGTCCTCGCGGGTTTCAAACAGCGGGGCGACCGGCAGCTGCACGCCGGTCCAGGCCAGCAGCAGCACGACCTCGAGCACATCGGACACGTCGTCGGTCATGCTGATGATGTAGAGGCCGAGGGCTTCGGTGCCGGTCGGGTCCGCCGCCGCGGCGACGCGCAGCGGGGCGATGACCGTCTTGGTCTCCTCGTCGAGGGCCGCATCCGCGTCCGCCGGGAGGACTGTGGCGGTGGCGAGGGCCTCGGCGAGCACGGCCCGCTTGCCGGCTTCGTCCAGGGTCGGATAATCGGGCCGGGCGAGGAGGGCGGCGACGGCGGCCGCGTGGCGGGAGGAATGCTGGCGAAGGTCGAGCCTGGCGGTGTGCAGGCCGAAGACCTCCAGCTGGTTCCGGGCCTGGCGCAGTTCCCCCTCGGCCAGGAGGGTGGCCTTGCCCGCGCGCAGGGCGGCATCGGCCATGGCGAACGTGGCGGAAATTTCTGAGCGGGAAATCTGCTCGGCCGCCCCGGCCAGGCCCTCGGCCTTGGTGCCGGAGGCGGCGGCGGCGAGCCGGTCGCGCAGCACGGCCATCATGAGGCGGAACGGCTCGTTCGGATAGCGCCGCGCCATGCTCTCGGTGCGGGCGGTGAGGCTCTCTTCCTGGTGCTGCGCCTGCTCCAGGGCGGCGGCGGCGGCGGGATCCCGCCGGCTGGACAGGGTGAGGGAGCGCGACAGCAGATGCGCGGCCTCGCGGAGTTTTTCCAGCGCGAGGCGGCGGTTGAGCTGCAGCACCTCCGCGGTGACGGCAGCGGTCACGTTGGGATTGCCGTCGCGGTCGCCCCCGATCCACGAGCCGAAGCGCAGCCAGCCGTCCGGGGCCCGCACCGTCGGGTAGTGCCGGGCGAGGGCACGGGTGAGGTCCTCCTGCAGGCGGGGCAGGGTGGTGAAGAGCGTGGTGTCGAAGTACCACAGGCCGGTCTTGGCCTCGTCGGTCACTTCGGGGCGGGCGGAGCGGCTGCGGTCCGTGAGCCAGAGCGAGACGATCGCGCGCTCGACCTCGAGGGGGTCGCTCCATTCCGTGCTGCCGGCGGCCTCGGAGCGGGAGCGCAGGATCAAGCCGAGGTGCTGCAGCTTGGTCAGGATCGTCCGGCGCTTGGACTCGGTGGGGTGGGCGGTGAGGATCAGCTCGATCGAGAGGCTGTCGAGCCGTTGCTGCACGGTGCGGGCGCCGACGCCCTGGCGCTTCAGTTCGGCGATGGCGGCGGCGATGGATTCACGCGGGGCCTTGGCGCGGCCCTGCCGCCAGTCGTGGCGGTGGGCGCGCAGCCGGGCGATGCGGTGGTTTTCCTCCGCAAGGTTGACCAGCTCGAAATAGAGCGTGAACGCCATGCCTTGGGTGAAGGCGGCCTCGGGATCGAGCCGCGCCACCTGGGCGGCGAGTCGCCGGGCGGCCTGGGCCGACCCTGCGCGCCGCGCCTTGGCGAGCTGGCGGATGCGCTCAAGGGTGCGAAAGGATTTCCCGCCTTCGATCTGTGTGATGATCCGGCCCAAGGTGGCACCCAGCCGGTGGATTTCGGCGCTGAGCTGCGACTTGGGCTCCGGGGGCGCGGAGTGGGGGACGTGGGGCATGGCGGGAAATTGGCGGTTCCGGGAACTTTTTCGGAGTGAAATCGCCGGAGAGCGCGTCATAGCCGGCCGATTTAGCCCGCCGGGGGGCGCGGCCTGCTTCAACCCGGAGGAGGCCGCCACGGCCCGCGCCAAGGGTGCCCCGCCACGGTCCGCCGGGGCGGGGGGGGCTTCGGTGCATCCGAAGAGTTGGGCAGGGCCGCGCCCGGGCCGGCCCTGCCGACGGATCGACTCCGCCCCGGCTCAGGCCTGGGCGGGGATGAGGTCGTCGATGCTGTCGCTCTCGGGGCTGACGTCAGCGAACAGCCAGGTGGAGAGGTAACGCTCGGAGCTGGAGGGAATGATCGCCACGATCAGCTTGCCGGCGTTTTCCGGGCGCTTGGCGAGCTGGAGCGCGGCCCAGACCGCCGCGCCGGAGGAGATGCCGATCGGGATGCCGTCGAGCTGGTTGACCTGCTTCGACACCGGGCCGGAGTCGGCTTCCTTCACGCGGATGATCTCGTCGTAGATCTTGGTGTTGAGCACGCCCGGGACGAAGCCGGCGCCGATGCCCTGCAGCTTGTGCGGGCCGGGGTTGCCGCCGGACAGCACGGGGGAGGCGTCGGGCTCGACGGCCACGATCCGCACGGCGGGCTTGCGGCCCTTGAGCACTTCGCCGACGCCCGTGATGGTGCCGCCGGTGCCGATGCCCGAGACGACGATGTCGACCTTGCCGTCGGTATCGTGCCAGATCTCCTCGGCGGTGGTGGCGCGGTGGATGGCGGGATTGGCGGGGTTGGAGAACTGCTGGAGGATGACGCTGTTCGGGATCCGTTGCTGCAGTTCCTCCGCCTTGGCGATGGCACCCTTCATGCCCTTGGCGCCCTCGGTGAGGACGAGGCGGGCTCCGAGGATCTTGAGCAGCTTGCGGCGCTCGGTGCTCATCGTCTCCGGCATGGTGAGGATGAGCCGGAGGCCCTTGGCGGCGGCGACAAAGGCGAGGGCGATGCCGGTGTTGCCGGAGGTGGGCTCGATCAGGACGGTCTGCGTGTTGATCCGGCCGGATTTGAGCGCGTCGTCGATCATGGCGTGGCCGATGCGGTCCTTGACGCTGGAGAGCGGGTTGAAGAATTCGAGCTTGAGCACGACGTCGGCGAGGGCGCCGTGCAGGCGGGCGGTGCGTTGGAGGCGGACGAGCGGGGTGTGGCCGATCGTTTCGGTGATGTCGTTTTTGATGTTAGCCATGGCTGTGGTGGGTTGTGGGTGGGTGGGGAAAAGGGGCGCGGTTCAGATGGTGAAGTCCTCGGCGAACCGGCGGGCGCGGCGCATCCGCAGGAGGACCTCGCCGCCGAGCACGAGCTGAAGCTCCTTGAGCCGCTGGCGGGAAATCTCCGCCTCGATGATCTGGTCGCTCCCGCGCCGCACGCAGGCGAGGCGGGCGACGGGCCCGGCGGCGTGGATGTGCCGCAGCACGGCGGGCTCCGCATCGACGTCGTTGTCCGGCGCGACGATCTCGACATCGTGCGGGCGCACATAGGCGACCCGGGCCCCGTCCTCGGTGAAGCTGTCAGCCGAGCCGAAGCCGAGGGAGGGCAGGGTGACCCGGTTCACGTTGCCGAGGAATTCGTACACGAAGGGCGAGGCGGGGTGGTCGTACACCTGCTGTGGCGTGCCGACCTGCTCCACCCGGGCCTGGTTCATGATGACCACCTCGTCCGCGATCTCGAGGGCCTCCTCCTGGTCGTGGGTGACGAAGAGGGTCGTGAGCTGCACCTCGTCGTGGAACCGGCGCAGCCAGCGGCGGAGCTCCTTGCGCACCTTGGCGTCGAGGGCGCCGAAGGGCTCGTCGAGCAGCAGCACCCTGGGGTCGACCGCGAGGGCCCGGGCGAGCGCGACGCGCTGCCGCTGGCCGCCCGACAACTGCACCGGGTAGCGCGTCGCCAGCAGGTCGAGCTGGACGAGTTCGAGCAATTCGCGGACCCGGGCCCTGATCGCGGCCGCCGACGGGCGTTCGGCCCGCGGGCGCACCTTCAGTCCGAAGGCGACATTCTCGAACACCGTCAGGTGCCGGAAGAGGGCGTAGTTCTGGAAAACATAACCCACGCGGCGCCGGCCGGGCGGCACCGCCGTCACGTCCTCCCCGTGGAACCGGATCTCCCCGCTGCCCGGATCGGCGGGCTCGAGTCCGGCCAGGATCCGCAGCAGCGTGGTCTTGCCCGAGCCGGAGGGGCCGAGGAGCGCGACGAGTTTGCCGGCGGGCACGGCGAGGTCCACCCCGGCGAGGGCGGTGTAGGGACCGAAGGTCTTGCGGATGCGGGTGGCGGTGACGCTCATGCGGGAAGGTGCGGCTGCGGCCGGCGCGAGCGGGCATGGCTCCACTCGATGAACGACTTCAGCCCGAGGGTGAGGACGGCGAGCAGGGCCAGCAGCGAAGCGAGGGCGAAGGCTGCCGTGTAGTTGTATTCGTTGTAAAGGATCTCGATGTGGAGCGGGATGGTGTTCGTCTCGCCGCGGATATGACCGCTGACCACGGAGACCGCGCCAAACTCCCCCATCGCGCGGGCGTTGCAGAGGATGATGCCGTAAAACAGGCCCCATTTGATGTTGGGCAGGGTGACGCGCCAGAAGATCTGCCAGCCGCCGGCCCCGAGCGTGACGGCGGCATACTCCTCGTCCGTGCCCTGCGCCTGCATGAGGGGGATGAGCTCCCGCGCCACGAAGGGGAAGGTGACAAACGTCGTAGCGAGGACGATGCCCGGCACGGCAAAGATGATCCGGAAATCGCGCGCGATCAGCCAGTGCTGCAGTCCCGGCCACCAGGGGTCGGGCGCGTTCAGGTACCGGCCGAGCCAGCCCTGCAGGCCGAACACGAGCACATAGATCAGGCCGGAGATGACCGGCGAGACGGCAAAGGGCAGGTCGATGAGCGTGAGGAGCACGCTCTTGCCCCGAAACTCGAACTTGCTGATCGCCCAGGCCGCCGCGACCCCGAAGACCACGTTGGCCGGCACGGCGAGCGCGGCGGTCAGCAGCGTCAGCCGGATCGCCGCGAGCGCGTCGCGATCATGGAACGCCGCCAGGTAGGTGCCCAGACCCTTGCGCAGCGCCTCGGCGAACACCGCGGCGAGGGGCAGGACCAGGAAGCCGCCCAAAAAGAGGAGGGCGACCGCCGTCAGGCCCCGGCGCACCCAAGGGGCATCCTGACTGACGTGCGCCAGCGGCGGGGCGGCGGGGACGGGGAGACTGGTGCCGAGGGAGGCCATGGCGGTCAGACCCGACGGTGCCGCGCGCTCCACTTCTGGAGCAGGTTAATGAGCAGCAGCAGGACGAAGGAAACCACGAGCATGAGGCAGGCCAGGGCCGTGGCCCCGCGGTAGTCGTACTGCTCCAGCTTGGTGATGATGAGCAGCGGGGTGATTTCGCTGTGCAGCGGCTGGTTGCCGGCGATGAAGACGACCGAGCCGTATTCGCCCACGGCCCGGGCGAAGGCGAGAGTGAAGCCGGTGATCAAGGCGGGAAGCAGTTCAGGCAGGACGACGCGGGTGACCGTCTGCCAGCGGCTGGCCCCGAGCGAGGCGGCGGCCTCCTCCAGTTCAGGTTCGAGCTCCGCGAGCACCGGCTGCAAAGTGCGGACCACGAAGGGCAGGCCGATGAAGGTGAGGGCGATGAATATGCCGGGCCGGTCGAAGGCGATCTTCACCCCGAGCCACTCCTTCCAGCCCACCCCGGGCAGCCAGGCCTCCAGCCGGCCGATGCCGCCGGCCCAGACCGGCTCCAGGCCACCCAGCCAACCATTCGGGGCATAGACTGCGGTCAAGGCAATGCCGGCCACCGCGGTTGGCAGCGCAAAGGGCAGGTCGACGAGGGCATCCACGACCTTTTTGCCCGGAAAGGGATAGCGAACCAGCACCCAGGCGACGATCAGGCCGAAGCCGGCGTTGAAGGCGGCCGCGGCCAACGAGGCCCCGAAGGTGAGCCGGCAGGAGGCCAGCACGCGCGGCGACGTCACGATCTGCCAAAACTCCGGCCAGCTCAGTCCGGCCGTCTTGAGAAACGCCGCGGAGAGTGGCACGAGCACGATCAGGCCGAGGTAGGCCAGCGTGAAGCCCATCGCCAGCCCGAAGCCGGGCAGCACCCGGCGCGGCGAAACAGGAACCCGCATGGCGGCGGCATGGCTCATTGCTGATGCATCCGATCAAATGCTCCGCCATCGGCGCAGCCGGTTGGCCGGGCCTTGGTCCAGCCGCGGAGCGCGCGGAGGTCGGAGAGGAGGGATGGAAATGGCATGACTGGGAAGAATGAGGCGGGAGGAACGCTGGAGCGGAGGGCTGCGCCTTTCACCACGCGGTGAAGGCGGTTCAGGAGCGCGGGCGGTACGCCAGACATCGCTCGGCCAAAATGGACTCGAGCAACGGATGCCCGGCCAGCGGGGCGGTCAGGTGGAGGCGCAGGCCCGGATTCCGCCGTTCCGCCTCGAGGCAGATCCGCTCGATGTCGCCGCCGGGGCCCGCGTGCCGCCCGGGAAGCAAAAATTGCCGGGCCACCACGATGTCGCCGCTCCGCCACTCCGGCTGGTCGAGCAGGGTTTCGAGCAGAGGCTCGTTAAAATCATACTCGGCGCCCGGCCGCCGCTCCATGCTCGCGACGCCGACGCGCGTGCCGCCGCCCAGCAGGGCCTGGAGCTGCCGGCCCAGGGCGTCCCGCACCGCCGTCACCGCGGGAACCGGGCTGCCATGGTCGACCACGATCACCCGCGCGGGTGCCGGACGGACGGCCAGCACCCGATCCTGGAGAATCCGCGCCAGCCGGTCATCGCCGGCCGCATACAGCGGAGGTGCCACCACCACGCGCAACGCCGGATACCGCCGCGTGAGCGACGCCACCCGCCCCGGCAGAAAACGATCCAGCGCCTGGCTGGGCCCCAGAAACAGCGGGATGACCACGAAACGGTTTTGCCCCTGGGCGAGCCGCCGCTCCAGCGCCGGCCCGAAGATCTCGGCCGGCACCCCGGCCAGCTCGGCCGCGGGAATTCCGTCCGCATGGAGCAGGGATACCGGCTCCACCGTTTCCCCGATCGCCTGCGCCAGCCGGCCGGCGAGCAGACGCAGCCCGAGCGTCGCCGACGGGGCCAGCGAGCCGTTGTCCAGCAACAGGACCGTGCCCCCGGCAGTCGCGGGTTCGTCTGCGGCCGGAGCATTCCCCGCGTTCGCTGGTAGAATCCCGAAGTCCTTCGCCGGCAATTCGGGTTCGATCATGGGTTCTGTCGATGGGCGCCGGACGAGAAACCGGCCCCAAGCCGAGGACAAGGGTTGGAGTGTCGCTTCAAGCATGGGCCAGACTCTGCTGGTGCTGGCCGAGAGCCAGCCATGCAAGGTTGTGCGCCGCGATCTCCCCGATCAGCACGAGCGAGGGCGAGCCCACGGCTTCGGTCGCCAGTGCGGCGGCGGTTTCCAAGGTGCCCGAGCGCACCACCTGGCCGGGCAGGGATGCATTGCTGACCATCAGCACGGGGAGGTCCGGCGAATGCCCATGTCTCATCAGGCGCCCGGCCAGCAGCCCCAGACTCTTCGTCCCCATATAAACACAGAGTGTGGCGTTCGGCTGCGCCAGCGCCTCCCAGTCCAGCTCCGGCCCCGACTTGCCGGTGCATTCATGACCCGTGGCCAGGACAGCCGCCGAAGCTACCCCGCGTCGCGTCAGACTGACTCCGGCCGCCGCCGCCGCCGCGCAAGCCGCCGTCACCCCGGGAATCACGGCATGCGGCAAACCTGCCTGACGCAACGCCGCCAACTCCTCCCCCAACCGCCCAAAAACGGAGGGGTCTCCACCCTTCAGCCGCACGACCCGCTTCCCGTCAGCGGCATGGGAAACCAGCAACCGGTTGATTTCTTCCTGGGTGGCGCTGTGGCGTCCGGCCCGTTTGCCCACAAAGACAAACTCGCACTCCGCCGGGCAATACCGCAGCAGTTCATCTCCGCTCAAATCATCATGGACAACCACTTCGGCGTTTTCCAACGCCTCCTTGCCGCGCAGCGTGATCAAATCCGCCGCCCCGGGACCCGCACCCACCAGCCAGACAAACCCCCCGGAAACGGGGACGGCAGGTGAATACATGAGTTCTTTCATGACCTATGACGTGTTTATCTTTTGCGCTGGGTCAAGACCAGCCCATGGGTTTCCGCGTCATGTCCGCAATCCCCGCCAAACCGCCCAACAAGAACGAACTCCTCAAAGAGCGTGACCCCACGCTGGGCGGCACCCTCGCCGCCACCCTGGCCGATCCGGCGGCGGACCGCTTTTCGGAGGACGACGAGCAATTCCTCAAATTCCACGGCGCCTACCAGCAAGACGACCGCGACAAGCGCAAAACGGGCAAGCACTACCAGTTCATGGTGCGCAACCGCGTCCCCGGCGGGGTGATTTCGCCCGACCAGTATCTCGCCTTCGACCGGTTGTCCCACCAGTACGGCAACAACACCCTGCGGATCACCTCGCGCCAAGCCTTCCAGTGGCATGGTGTGTTGAAAACCGGCCTCGGCCCGGTGATCAAAGGACTGCACGAGGCCCTGTCCACGACCTTGGCGGCCTGCGGCGACGTCGCCCGCAACGTCATGTCGCCCTCGACGCCGGCGACTTCCCCGCTGGTGGAGCGCGTGCTGGAGGATGCCCGCGCCGTCTCCCAGGCCCTGCTGCCCAATCTTCCCTCCTACCACCAGATCTGGATCGACGGGGTCGAGCTCAACCTGCTCGGCGCACCCACCGCGGCCAAGATCACCCTCGGGCCCGACGGCCGGCCCCTGACCGCGCCCCCCCCGCCGGAGGGCGAATCCGCCGGAGGGCGCTGCGGTGCCGGCCCGCGCGGCGCCGCTGCCCCCCAGGAGTCCGCCGATCCGCTCTACGGCCGCACCTTCCTGCCCCGCAAGTTCAAGACCGCCTTTGCCATTCCGCCGCTCAACGACACCGACGTGTTCACCAACTGCCTGGGCTTTGTCGCCATCGCGGACGAGTCCGACCCCACGAAGCTGGCCGGCTACAACCTTCTCGCCGGCGGTGGCCTGGGCAGCTCGCACGGCAACAAGGAGACCTTCCCCCGCCTCGCCGACCCGCTGGGCTTCTTTCCGCCCGAACACCTCATCGCGGTGGCACGGGCCGTCCTCGCGGCCTACCGCGATTTCGGCGACCGCACCAACCGCCGGCACGCCCGCCTCAAGTATGTGCTGGAGGAGCGCGGGGCCGCCTGGTTCCGTGCCGAGGTGGAAGCCCGGCTGGGCTGGTCCTTCAGCCCCGTCCGTCCGATGAACTTCGCCCGCCAGGGTGATCTTTTTGGCTGGCACCAGCAGGCCGACGGACGCTGGTTCCTCGGACTGTACGTCGAGGCCGGGCGCATCCAGGACTCGGCCGACCGGCAGTTGAAGACCGCCCTGCGCCGCATCGTGGAAAAATTCCACCCGGAAGTGCGCCTGACTCCTTCGCAGAACCTGCTGCTGACCGGGATCCCCGCGGAGCACCGCGACGCCATCACCGCCCTGCTCTCCGAGCACGGCGTACCCGTGGCGCAGCAGGCCGCCGCCGTCCGCCGGGCCTCGATGGCCTGCCCGGCCCTGCCCACGTGCGGGCTGGCCCTGGCCGAGAGCGAGCGGTTCCTGCCCGGCCTGCTCGACCGCCTAGAGGCGCTGCTCGCCGAGCTGGGCCTCGGCGACGCGGAAATCACCCTGCGCATGACCGGCTGCCCCAACGGTTGCGCCCGGCCCTACCTGGCCGAGATCGGCCTCGTGGGCAAGGCGCCCAACAAATACAATCTCCTGCTGGGCGGCAACTCCACCAGCACCCGGCTCAACCGCGAATACCGCTCCGGCGTGGGCGGCGAAGCCATCCTCAGTGAGCTCCGCCCCGTGCTGGCGCGCTGGCGCGACGAACGCCAGGCCGGCGAAGGGTTCGGGGATTTCTGCCAACGGGCGGTGCTGCCCGCCGCCACGGAGCCGGCGCCATGAGCCGCCCTTCCCCGGAGCAACTCACTCGCTGGAACGATCAACTGCGCCCCCTCTCACCCGCGGAAATCGTCCGTTGGGCGCTGTCCAGGTTCGCCGGCCAGGCGGTGGTCTCCACCAATTTCCGTCCCTACGAGGCCGTGCTGCTGCACCTCGCCACGCAGGTGCAGCCCGACCTCCCCATCCTCTGGGTCGACCACGGCTACAACCGCCCCGCCACCTACCGCCATGCGGAGGCGCTGCGCACCCGACTTGGGCTCAACCTGCAACCCTACCTCCCCCGCCTCACACCGGCCCACCGCGACGCCCTGCACGGCCCGGTCCCGGGCCCGACCGACGAGGCGGCGCTGCAGGCATTCAGCGCCCTGATGAAACTGGAACCATTCCAGCGCGGCATGCGCGAACTCGCCCCCGCCGTCTGGCTCACCAGCCTGCGCCACGCGCAGAGCGAGGGCCGCGCCGGCTTCGGCCTGGTTTCCTGGGACGACAATTTCCACACGCTCAAGGTCAACCCGGTGCTGTCCTGGGATGATGCCCGGATGGAACAGTACCTGCGGGAGCACGACCTGCCGAACGAAACCGACTACTTCGACCCGGCCAAGGCCGAGGCGAAACGCGAATGTGGCCTGCACGCCGCGTGGGGCCGCGCCGCCGTCGCCGCCGTGGAGCCCGCCCCATGAACCGCCATCACCTCGACCACCTCGGTTACCTGGAAACCGAAGCCATCCACGTCCTGCGCGAAGTGGCCGGCGAATTTGAGCGCCCCGCCCTCCTCTTTTCCGGCGGCAAGGA
>CAISJA010000245.1 GCA_903885525.1 uncultured Opitutaceae bacterium | reverse complement strand
GGCCCGGGGCGGAGTCGGGCCAGAACAGGGCGGTCCCGAGCAGGAGCAAGGCCCCCGCCGCCAAGCCGCAGCAGTAGCACCGCAGGAAGCGGGCGGTGAAGCGGAGCCAGCCGCGCAGGGATTTAGCGCCAGGGGAGAGCATCGACTTGGAGGACGGACAGGGCACTGACGTTTTCCTTGTGATTGGCCTCCTGCACCAGGGCGGCGATCTCGCGGTCGCGCGCGTACTTGTTGCCGCTGACGGTTCCCTCGGCCTGGAGAAGCTCCAGCGCCGTGTGCTGCTGGGCCTGCAGGCCCTCAAGGTGGACGCCCAGCGCCTGGAGCTTGCCCCGGAGTTTTTCGTATTTCTGCTGGCTCATGCCCAGTGCCGACCTGCCATTGCTGGCGGCGGCGGCGCCGTTCCGCCCGATCATGGCGGCGTAGGTGGCGGCCAGCTCCTGCTGGGTGGCCTCGATTTCCTGCGCGAGCGTGGCCAGGGCCTCCTGGGTGGTAACCCCGAGCGCATCGAGGCGGGTCTCGTCGGCGAGATCCTCGGGGGCCACGGTGACGGCGGTGCCGTGGGTGGTGGTGAGCGCCGTGGGGGCGGAGGGGCGGTTGTCCCAGACGATGGCGGAATCCAGGCCGGAGAGATGGTCCTGGGCCAGGGTGGCGGCGGCCAGACGGGCGCTCGTGACACCATCGACGGACGTCATCCAGTAGCCGATGCTTTGGTCGAGGGCGGTGGCGGCCGAGATCTGCTGCCCCTGCTGTGTGATGATGGTGTCGAGCAGCGGTTTGGTGCGGGCCCCCAGCGTCTCGATTGCTCCCACCGTGATGGGGTCGACGATGATTATCGTGGGAATCCCCGCGCCGCCCGCGGCCTGGGCCCGGGCAGAAACGGCGGCGAGCGGCGCGGCCACCGCGGAAAAAACAAACCGGAGGGCAAAGGCGGCATTCATGCTGGAGGAACGAAGGCGGGCGGCCGGACGTCAGCGCCAGGCGAGGGCGTCGAATTGGAGCTGGGAAAGCGCCTGGGTGTTTTCCGCGTGGTTGGCTTTCTGGACCTGGGCGGCGATTTCGGCATCGCGGGCCCATTTGCTTTCCAAGGACCGGGCCTGGGCCTGGAGCAGGCCGAAGGCCGCGCGCTGCTGGGCTTGCAATCCTTGCAGATGGAGATTCAGGGCCTGCAGTTTGCCGCGGAGCTTTTCGTATTTCTGCTGGCTCATGGCGGCGGCCGGGATCGGGCTGGAATCGCTGCCGGCCGTGGAGCCGCCCGGGTCGGCCGCCAGCATGGCGGCATAGGTGGCGGCGACTTCCTGGTTGGTGGTCTTGATTTCGGCGGCGAGAGTGGTGAGCGAGGTTTGGGCCTGCTGGCCGGTCTGGTCGAACCGGGTGAAATCGGCGAAGTCGGCGGCATCCATGGTCAGGGCCTGGCCCGAGGCGGTCTTCAATCCCGTTATCGCCGCGGTGGTTTGGTTGTCGAAGACCACGCCGGCCCGGAGGGTGGAAGTGTGTTCCAGGGTGAGGGCGGCCGCCTCGACCGGGGCGACGGAAGCGGGCCCGGCGTTGCCCCAGTCGCCGATGCTGCGGTTGAGCGACTTGGCGAGGGTGATCTGGTCCTGCTGGTTTTTCGTGACCGTGTTCAACTGCGTGGTCAGCGCATCCTGCAACGACTGGCAGGCGTTCACGACCGGATCGTTGCTTCTGACATCGACGACGACATAGGCGACAGCCTGGCCGCGCAGGCGGGGAGCCAGGGCCGGAGCGAAACAGGCAAAGGAAACGGCCAGGCAGGTCGGTGCGGCCGGGAGCAAGGGGAAGCGGGGCATGGGGAGGAGGCGGAAAGGCGCGACCGGAAGGGGTGCCGGGTGAGGAGGGGCGGGCGGGATGCAGCCGGGGCCGGAGAGCGTGTCCGACGGCGGCGGCTCAGTGGGTGGAGACGCGGATGTATTCCACGGATTGGTTGAGGATGACGCCGTTGATGGAGCGTTGGGGGACGAGCAGAGGGATTTCGGTGTAGCGGCCGGAGGCCACGGTCAGCGCGCTGGGGCTCAGGCGGTCGGATTTCTGGGCGTTCTGGATGGCGTCGTAGCTCTGCTGGGCGCTCTGGGCCCGGCCGCGCTCGAAGGCGAGGGCAAGGGCCTGCTGCTGGTTTTTGTCCTGTAGGTTTTGCGCGGCATCGGCGAGGAGGTAGCCGGCCAGGCCGCCGGCGGCGGTCCAGTAGGGATTGCCGGCGCTGGCCTGGTGGGCGGTGATGCTGCCGGCGGCGGCGGCCGTGGTGTCGAGGGCGAGGCGCGGCGCGCTCTGGCAACCGGCGAGCAGGAGGGCGAGCGGCAGAGGGAAGCGGAGCGGGCGCAGCCAGTCGGCGGCGCGAGGCAGGCGGCGGAGACGGACCGGGGGCGGCAGGCAGGGGGCGGGGGCGGGCATGGCGGGTCAGGCGGCGTTTTGCTGGAAGGAGTAATGGACCGAGCCGGAGATGGGCGGGACGGCGGCGCGGCTGAAGTAGCACATGGCCGAGTAGCGGCGGTCGGGCGGCAGGTTGAGCGGAATGGGGTATTTCATGATGGAGTCGCGCAGGCTCTCCGGGAGCTGGATGCGTTCGGAGAAGGCCTGCAACTCCTTCGCGTCCTCGTGCCGGCCGATGATCCATTGGCGGGTATTGTTGAGCAGCGAGGAGATGCCCTCAAGGTGGGCGACCTGCTGGAAATCCTGAAGGATGAACGAAAACACGCAGTTGTACTTGGCGAGCTGGGCGGAGAGCTCGAGGGCGAGGCGGGCGCCGCCGGGCATCTGGATGAGCCGGGCAAGCTCCTCCATCGTGAAGCGTTTCCGCAGGGCGCGCGGCAGGGCGACGATGCGCTGGCGGATGCGGCCGGTGAGGTTGAGGGCGATGGCGCCGCGCAGGGCGGGATCGTTGTTGTCGGCCTTGGCCAGTTCGAAGTGGACGACGCGGGTGTCGAAGCGGCGGTTGGTGGCGCCATCGAAGAGCGGGCCGTATTCGCCGGTGGCGCACCAGTTCTCCATGAGCGAGGCCAGCTCCGCCACCTCGCCGCGGTCGTGCTCGCTGCTGGGCCGGAGGCGGAGGAGTTCGGCGAGGTCGGAGTGCCGCGGGTACTGCTCGGTGGTGAACTTGGAGAAGAAATGGCGCTCGGCGAGATGGGCGGTCGGCGCGTCCTTGAGAAAATGCGTGATCTCCGCCTCGGTGACGGCAGCGACATAGTCGAGGGCTTCGGCGTTTTGCGCGGCGCACCGGTCGCGCAGGGCGGTGTAGGCGTCGAAGAGGGTGTCGTCGGCCGTCATTTTTTCCCGGTGCCACTTGGCGATGGCGGTGGCCTCGCGCTGGGCGAGGCGGGCGGCCGGCGGGTGGCGGCGGGCCCAGTCGAGGCCGGCTTCGCGGTAGAGGATGCCGAGGTAGTAGGCGAGGTAGGCGCGGCGGCGGGCGTTGAGGCGTTCGTCGGAGGTATGCCCGGCGAAGTGGGCGGTGAGGGAGATGGCGTAGGCGAGGTGGTCGGGATCGAGCGGGGCGCCACCGGTGTCGAGGTAGTTGATGGAGATGCTGCCGCTTTTCTGGATGACGATGGGCTGGCTGCCGTGGTCCACGGCGTAGTTGCTGTGAGAGGCCCCCTCTTCGACGAGCACGTCGTAGTCGAAGAACGGGCCGGTCTGGTAGAGGAGATTGTTGTAGAGGACGCTCTTGCCGGCGCGGGTGCCGCCGGCCACGCCGGTGTGCTGGACGAGGCCGTTGACGTGGAACCGGAAGCCGACGAGGGAATTTTCCGATGACAGGTAGAGCGCCTGGGCCTGGGCGAGGTCGCCGGTGAAGCTGGCGGAGTAGGGGATGAGGTTGGCGACGTGCTCATCGGCGATCTCGAGCGTGCGGGCCTGGTAGGGATGGTGGCAGTTGCCGGGGAAGGTGGCGGCGAACATTTCCAGCGCCGTGGCCTCGAGGTGGGCATCGTAGCAGCGGGCGTTCTTCATCGCGATGACAGCCTGCTTGAGCGCGTTGAGGTCGGCAGCGAGCTTGGCCTCGTCGGCGTTCCAAGCACGGATGACCAGGGTAGTGGAGAAGAAGCGGGTGTGGCCCTCGCCGAGCTGGGTGATGATGGCGCGCTTCCGGGCGATGGTGTCTTCGCGCGTCTGGGAGAACGCGGTGTCGGCCTTGGCCTGGGCCTGGAGGTTGCGCTGCTCCGTCTCCTCGCGCTGGATGATCTGGTGGGTGTCGAGGGGCTGGAGCGTGAGGGTGATCTGGTAGTTGAGCAGGCGGGTCTTGGTCAGGCCGTGGATCATGCCCTCGAACGAGTGCGAACCCAGCTGGCGGAGCACGAGCAGCCCGTGGTAATGGCCGTCGAGGTACATGCGGCCGAGCCGGTCGGTGCGGATGTCGCTGGTCAGGCAGTTGCGGAGGACGGAGGCCTGCTCATCGAAGGCGATGGGCTGGTCCGCCGGCCATTCGAGCGCGCTGGGATTGAAAAACAGGTAGGTGTAGAGCTGCAGGTCGCGGCGCAACATCGGCTCGACCACGGCATCGGCGCCCAGGGCGGTGGCGAGTTCCTCCTGCAGCTGCCGGTAGCGGGAGTCACACTGGTCGAAGAGGGCCCGGTAGTGTTCCCGCGCATCCTCCCGGGAGGACAGCATCCGGGGTTCGGCGGCCAGCGGCTGGGAAATGAACAGGGTGAGGTGTTCGCGCCGCAGCCGCCGCTCCTGGAGCAATTTCCTGAAATGCCGGGCGGTGGCGGTGCGGACGGCCTGTTCGCGGGGATTTTTCGCCTGGGCGGCGGTCTCCCGCTCGTAACGGTCGAGCGCGGCGTTGTAGTCGGTGTTGCAGCGCCATTGGAACTGCAGGCGCAGGTCCTGCGGCACGCTCTGGAGGTAGCGCACGAGGGATTCGTGGGCGCGGGCGGCCGCAGCCTCCCCGGCACCCCGCGTATCCGGCGGGGTGATGACGTAGCCCTTGGTGAGCGTGCTGCGCTTCCGGAAGGCACCCCAGACGATGGAGTCCCGCAGGAAATAGCCGTTGGGCAGCGCGCGGTGCATGGCTCAGGCAGGGTCGAAGGGCTCCGGTTCGCTGCCGCCACCCGGCCAGGGGACTTCCGTCCGCCTCAGCAGGCGCGAGTCCGCCCAGTCCGCCAGGTAGCGCGGCGGCTTGCCCATGATCAGGAAGAAGACCACGCCGAGCAGGAGAAAGTTCGGCAGCAGGAAGAACAGCGGCAGGACGATGATCCACGGGACCGACAACACGGTGATGGTGGCGAAGGTGACCATGACCGTGATCAGGAAGACCCCGGCGATGATCGCGCTCACCAGCGGGTCGAACCCGGCCCACAACGTGCCCTTGGTCTGCAGGCCGGAGTTGGTGGAACGGTAGGTGGGCATTGTCTTATTGGAAAGAGGGTGTGACCACCACCCCCGAGCTGCTGAACAATTTGAAGATCAGGCCCACCACCGGGCCGCCGATGGCGAACATCCAGACGATGTAGAAGCAGTACTTCGACATGGCCGGGTTGCTCTCCTTCGCCGCCGCGCCCACGAACCACGCGATGAGGGCCAGGAGCCAGGAGATGATGATGAGGATGCCGGCGATTCTTCCCACCCAGGTTTGGAGATCGCTGATGCTGTTCAGGCCGCTGGCGGGGGTCGTCTGGGCGAGCAGCGCGGGGGCGGGGACCAAGGCCAGCAGCAGCAGGGCGCTTGCCTTGGCCGGGGGATATTTAAGAATTGTCTTCATTGCCCATCCACATATTGGGTCACTATCTTAACCTCAACAAAAAAATGTATGTCGAAACGAGCCACTAAAACGGTCAAGCCGAAGATCGAGCCGCCGTTCACGATGGAGCTGGACCTCGCCGAGAAGGAAAAACTGCACAATCTGCAGGTCTTCTGCGCCGCCAACCGGGTGGTGGCCAGCAAGGGCTGCATCATGCGCGCCCTGCTGGAAAACACCCAGGAGGGGCTGGAATTTCTCGGCATGGTCCGGATCCAGGCGGAACGGGAGAAGGCGGCGATGATGGAGAAGCGCGGCTATGGACCCACTCGGGCGGGTTAACGGATTCCTGCCCTGGATCACGGAGCGCATCCGTGGCCAGCCGGAGGTGCTCCGCACGCTCGCTGAGCATGCCGGGCGGGGCGAGCTCGGGCTGACCGAGGCCGCCTTGGTCCGCGGCGGCTTCCTCTTCGTGGGGCCGACCGGGGTGGGCAAGACGGAGACGACCCTTTGCTTCGGCGACTATTTCTTCGGACCCGGGGCCGTGGCCCGGTTCAACATGTCGGAATTCAAGGAAGCGCGCAGCGTGGAGGAGCTGCGCGGACGGCTGGCCAAGGCGCACGCTGAGGGCCGGCGGGTGTTCCTGATCGATGAAATCGAGAAGGCGCACTGGGAGGTGCTCGACCTGCTGCTGCAGATCCTCGATCAGGGCGCGGAGCTGACCGCGCCGGACGGGCGGGTGCTGGCGTTCACCACGGCGTACTTCGTCCTGACCTCGAACCTCGGGGCGAAGGAGGCGATGCGGTCGCGCACGCTGAACTACACTTCCTATTCCAACACGATCCTCGAGTATGTGCGCCGCTACCTGCGGCCGGAGCTGCTCGGGCGCATCCACGGGGTGGGCGGCGTGCTGGTCTTCCGGCGGCTCGGCGAGCCGGAGCAGCGCGAGGTGGCGCGGCACCACGCGGGCGAGGTGCTCGCGCGGCTGGCGCGGCTCGGGCACCGGCTGGAGCTGGATGAGGCCGGGTTGGAATACCTCCTGCGCCAGGGGTTCAGCGAGGACTACGGCGCGCGGCCCCTGCTCGGCGTCATCCGCACGCAGGTGGAAGGCGCGGTGGCCGCGGCGCTGCGGTCGGGCCGCCCCGCCTCCGGCCGCCTGAGTGAGCGCGAGGACGGCGCCGGGCTGGTGGTGGTGAGCTAGGGCTTGCGCCGCGCCGCGGCGGGGCCTTGTTTGGGGCATGATCTTGTTGTGCCGTTGGGTGTGTGTGCTGACCGGGCTGGCTGCGGCCCTGCCGGCCGCCGATTTTGGGGCACGCTTCGAGCAGATCAGGCAGACGGCCACGCCGGCCGAGCTCTACGCCTTCCTCTATGCGCTGCCAAAAGGCGGGGACCTCCACAACCACCTGCCGGGGGCCATCCGCGCCGAGTGGTGGTACGCCGCGGCCACCGACCCGGCGCGCAACGGGGGCGATGTGTTCTACACCCGCGTCCGTTTCACCACCGGGCTCGACACCGGCCGGCCCCTCGTCCTCTACCAGAACATCCGTCGCGCTGCCTGGGAGCGGCTGGGTGAGGCGGCTCGCGGCGACTACGTGCGGCTCGACGCCCTCGCGCCCGAGCAGCGGCAGGCGTGGCTCGCTTCCCTGCGACTCGACCGCGCCGGCAAGGGTCGCGACGAATTTTTCACCTGGATCTGGCCGCGGCTGGGCCAGTTGCCGCAGAATCTCCCTGTGCTCGGCGAGGTGCTGGTGGCGACGATGCAAGCCTACGGGGCGGAGGGGATGCGCTACCTGGAGACGCAGTCGAACCTCACCGGATTTTTCGACAACGCCGGCAACGCCCTCGCCCCGGAGCAGGTCGCGGACTACCTGGCGCGGCGACTTGCGCAACCGGATGCGCTCGCCACGGGCGTCACCGTGCGCTTCCAGGCAATCGTGCTGCGCTTCCACCCGCTGGCGGAAAAAATGCTGGAGGAGCAGTACGCGCTGACCGATGCCCACCGCGACCTCTACGTGGGGCTGAACATGGCCGGCATCGAGGAGAACGGCCAAGGCCACCCGCGCCGGTTTCTGGAAAAATACCGCGAGCTGCGCCGCCGCTACCCGACGCTCGCCCTCTCGATCCACGCCGGCGAGATGGACGGCCCCGACGCGCACATCCGCGACACCCTCCTCCTCGGTGCCACGCGGATCGGCCACGGGGTGAACCTGATCCAGGACGACGACACCCTGCGCCTGCTCCAGCAGACGCGCCGCGTGCTGGTGGAAATCAACCTCATCTCCAACCGGCTGCTCGAGTACACGCCGGACTTGGCCAAGCATCCGTTCCCCGAGTACCTGCGCACCGGGGTGCCCGTGTGCCTGAACACCGACGATCGCGGCATGTGGGACTCGAACCTGACGGACGAGTATTACACCGCCGTCACCACTTACCGCCTGTCCTGGGCGGAGCTGGTCGAGCTCGGGCGCAACAGCCTGCAGTATTCCTTCGCCCAACCGGAGCTGAAGGCGCGGTTGCTGGCCGACTACGAAAGCGCGGTGCGGGCCTTCGTGGCGAAGTACAGCGAGGGCGACTGGCACGCCGCGCTCGCGGCCGTGCACCCCGTCACCTACGGTTATGCGCAGCGCACCTGGGGTTTCGCGGGCAAAAATTGACGGGGCTGAAACGGCGAAATTTTTTTGTGCCGGGACGGGTCGTTTTTCCTGGGAAAAATCCGCGCCCTTTCCATCCGTACCCACGTCCTCCGTCCCGGTCAACGCCCCCGAGGAAATAGCGCGCCGGCCGTTTGAGTGTCACGTTCCAGCCAGGCCGCCAAAAAAATGCTCAGTCTTTGGCGAGCAGGGCGAGGATCACCTCGGCCTGCTGCTCGGTGGTGCCCTCGTAGTCGGCGTAGATGATCTTGCCGCCCTTGATCAGGTAGGCGGAACGGTGGGCAAACTCGCCGACCACGGGGACGTGCCGCGTCGGCACGCCGAAGGCGTTGATCACGGTCTTGTCAGTGTCGGCGATCAGGGTGAACGGCAGGCGGTACTTTTCCTTAAACGCCTTTTGGGCCGCCGGGTTGTCGTGGCTCACCCCGATGACCGCAACGCCCTTTTTCGTCAGCGCCTCGTAGCCGTCGCGCAGCGCGCAGCCCTGCTTGGTGCAGCCGGGCGTGTCAGCCTTGGGGTAGAAATACACGAGCGTGTAGGGCTGCTGCGCATAGACCTCGGCGAGATTCAGCCGGGCACCCGTCTCGGTGACGCCGGTGACCGCGGGCGCGGGATCCCCCACCTTGAGCGGGTTGGCGGAGGCGGAGGTGAAGAGGGCGAGCAGGGAAGAGAGCATGAGCAGCGCGGGGAAAGGTTTCATGACAGGGAAGAAGGCTAACCGGAAGCGCGCGTTAGGCAAACAGGGTATTGCGCGCGCGGCGTAATGCCGAGGGGGCGGGATGCGAGCCACCCAGGAGCCCGGGGATCAGAGCCCTGCCGCCCCCGGATGGCCGGGCGACAGAATCCTGGCGGGGGGTTCCGCATTCCGGAAAAATTTCCGGCGGAACTTTACCGGCCACCGGGTGTTTAGCACCCTGCGCCGGCCGCTCCCGACTGTGGCCAGGCGCAACCAAGCATAACAACAACACTGATGAAAAACCACGTTTCCACCAAAACTTTGCTCCTGGCCGCCGCCTTCGCCTTCGGCCTGGGTTCCGCCGCCATGGCCGCCGACGATACGACTCCGCCCGCGCCGGTGGCGAAAGCCCCTCCCGCCCAGACCGACAACGGCCACGGCCTGCTCGGGCAAAACTACGCCGGCCTGAGCTACGGCTACCTCGATCTGCACGGCACGAGCGTGAGTGCCCGGGGCTACGGCTTCACGATCAATCAAAACCTCAGCGAGAGCTTCGATGCTCTGCTCGAGTACACGGACCAGAATTCCTCCAAGCTCGCCGGCGGCCGCATCAACCAGCGGATGTTCGACCTGGGAGTGCGCGCCTTCACCACAACGCGCGGCTTCAAGCCCTACGTCGAGGCCGGCCTCGGGTGGGAATGGGCTAAGGCCCCGCTGGGCTACAAGGCCAACTCGCCCGCCTACTTTGTGGGCACAGGGGTCGAGTTCCAGGTCGCCCATGATTTGTCGGTCACGCCCTTTGTCCGCTACACCGATGCCACCAAGCACAGCATCGGCCATGAGGTGGATTACGGCGTGAAGGCCAACTACTGGCTCAGCGAGCATGTCGGCCTGACCGCCGCCATCAGCCGCGACAACAGCCGCGACATGCAGTACAGCCTCGGGGTTTCCTTCCGGTACTAAGGCAAAGCTGTTTCGATGAGATGTCGGGATGACCTGCGGGTCGTCCGCCGAAAAGCTGGGCCGCCTTGGCGGGCTCCCATTCCAGGCCCCGGAGCAAACTCTGGGGCCTGCTTCTTTTTCCTCCCTCTCAAAAGCAGGTGCGGCCAGCGACGCCGGTGGGGGGTGTAGGGGTGGGGCGTCTCCGCCGCGGGGACATCCACCGGACAAGCCGGCGCGGTGTTGCGCTCCGGCCGGAACGCGGCCGCGTTCAGAGCAGATAGTTGCCTTTTGCCATGATCTGCTCGTCGTCGAGCCAGAGGTCAAAGTCGCGGCCGACGCAACCGAGGCGGGTGGCGCTCCTCCAGGTCTGGCCGGTCTGCTCCGGACAGGGGTGGCCGAAGGCGAGGTGGACGCCGGGGAACTTGCCGTCCTGCAGGGGGTGGCCGATGAGGCGGGTGCAGGCGAGGTTGGTGCCGAGGGCAAACTCGCCGACGCGGGCGGAATTCTCGTCGGCGGCACAGCAGGCCTCGAATTCCTTCCGCAGCTCCTGGTTGGCGCAGGCCAGCCCGGCGAGGCGGTTGTCCTGGATGTCGAGCGTGAGCGGGGTGGCGCGGAGGTCGCCATATTTCTGGCAAAAGGAGCCGCCGATGATGCCGTCGACCACGTAGCGGCCGTGGGAATTGAACGGCGAGGTGAAAATTTTCCCGTCGGGGAGGTGGCCCCACTTTTCCGGGGTGATGAGGCCGGAGGCCTTGACCCACTGCAGGGCGGGGGAGAACTCGGCGACGTAGTCGGTGCCGGTGTCGGTCCGGCAGGTCATGCGGCGGGCGCCGCGACATTTTTCGATCAACGTCTGCGAAAGCCGGTCCACGAGCTGGAAATCGGCGACCATGCCCTCGAGCATGATCTGCTTGTTGATGTTGACCATGTGCCCGTGGCGGATGTGGTGCGGGGTGACGACCTCCATCATCTGCAGGCGGGCGGGCAGCTCGCCGTCCTGGGCGAGACAAGCGTAGATCGAGACGTTGGCGTGGGCGAGGTCCTCCAAAATTGTGGCGGGCAGATCGCGGTGCGGGCGCGGGCCGTATTCTTCGAGGAGGAAGACGTTGTAGGCGGCGCCGGTCTTCTCGACTTCGGCGACGAGGGCGGCGGCGATTTCGGCGCTGGCCCGGTCGGTGATCAGGGTCATCCGCTCATAGGATTTGAGACGCAGGCAGACATGGATGGCGTTGGCGGCTCCGCGGGAAAGGGCAGGGTCGAATTCCGTGGGCAATGAGGCGGCGTGCGGCATGGGGCGGGCGGGTATCAGCGGCGGGCGGGGAGGAAGAGCGGGCGCGGGACGATGTCCGACCGGCCCTCTGCTCGCCCTGGCTGCCGGCCATTTCCGGTGAAAAACGGTCCGGGATCAAGGCTGGGGTGGGGTTCGTGGATGAGGAAGTCGACAACGGCCTGGCGGCGTTGGGTGAGGTTGCAACCTCCAATGGGCGGCCGGCGCTGGGGCGGAGGCTTTGGCGGACGTGGTGGCGGAAGCCCCCGCCCGGCCGGGCGGGCCGGGGGCGCAAGATTTTCGCCCGGCCCAAAACCCGCGCCCAGTTGCCGCTTGCCTCGCCCGGAGGCGGCGCTAGTCACGCCCCACCGCGCATGAGCCACCGCCCACCCTCCCTCCGTCTGCATCCCCGCTTTCATTCGCGGATTTTGCGCAACTGCCGCGATGTGGTGGTCTGGCTGCCTCCCGGCTACGCCGCCGATCCTCGCCGCCGTTACCCGGTGGTGTATTTCCAGGACGGTCAGAACATCTTCGACCCGATCACGTCCTTCCTCGGGCAATGCTGGCACGCGGGGGATCGCGCCCGCGCGCTGATCCGGGCCGGCAGGATCGTGGCCCCCATCCTGGTCGGCGTTTACAACACCGGTTTCAACCGGATGAACGAATATGCCCCCACTCCGGCCGAATTCACCGGGTGGGACGGGGAAAAATGCCGCAGCCAGGGCGACGCGAAGCGCTACGCCCGGTTTTTCACCACGGAGCTGATGCCGTTCATCGCGACCCGCTACCGGACGCTGCCGGGCCCGCGACACACCGCGCTGGTCGGGTCCGCAATGGGGGCGCTGGTCTCGCTGTACATGGCTGTCTGGCATCCGCGCGACTTTGGCGCGGTGGCGGCGCTTTCGCCCGCCTTGGGGTGGGATGACCGGGTGGCGCTGCGCGAGTTTTCCCTCCTGCGGCGCAAGCCGGACACCCGCCTCTGGCTCGACACCGGCACGGCCGAACCCGGCTGGGAACTCGCGCCGCTGTTCCGGGACACCCTGATCGGCCGGGGCTGGACCCTGGGCGGCAATCTGGCCTACCGCGAGATCGCCGGAGCCCAGCCCGCCGAGGCCGCCTGCGCGGCGCGCCTCGGCGATGTGCTCGAGTGGCTGCTGCCCGTGCCAGGGCGGAGCGGGGCTTGAAAACCCGCGCCCTGCGCCTGACCGCTCACTCGATGCCGGAGACGTTGACGTCGTTCGGGTAGTCGATGGTGAACCGGACGGTCAGCTCGCGCTTTTCGCCGGGTGCGAGGTCGAGCGACCACTTGAGCGCGCCTTCGGGGGTGGGCTTCAGCTCGGCGGGGTTCGGCGCGAGCTGCTTCACCACGATTTTCTCGTGGTGCGACAGCGGGAGCTGGTCGACCACGATCACGCGCTCGGCCAGCTTCTTGTGGTTCTGGACGGTGATAAGGTACTCGTAGGTGAGGCGCTTGCCGGAGTTGGTCAGGCCGGTGTCCTCGGTGAATTTCTGGACGCGCTTGTGCTTCACGCTGATGCCCTCGTCGGCTCCGAGGGCGAGGTCGAACTTTTCGCCCGGCATGACGGAGCGCAGCGTGCTGGTGGCGACGAAGGTGCCGTCGAGGAAGACGTTCATCGCGCCGGCGAGCAGCGGATAGTCGGAGGCGTTGACGACCTTGCTGGTGAGGTAGGCGGTGGGCTGGCGTTTGGGGACGGTGAGGTATTCGAAGGCGGCGGCCAGGCGGGCGGTGGTGATCGGGATTTTTTGCGGCGCGTTGTCGCTTGGGATGGTGGCGGGGGTGGCGATCTGGAAGACGGCACTCGTCGCGCCGGCCGCGACGGAGGCCGTGGCGGCATCGGCGGCCAGCTCCACGGGAGCCGGCGCCTCGGAGACTTTGTCGGTGAAGCGTTGCATGTTCATGCCGGCCAAGGCTCCGGTGCTGGCCTTGGCCACCCTGTCCCGGTTCTGCTCGGTCCGGTACTGCTCTACGGCCGCCGCCATGGGCACCGGCCGCGGCAGCCAGACGTCGAGGTTCCAGGCATTCAGCACGGGGGCGGCGCCGCCCAGCGACGGCTGGGCCGTGGAAAGGGTCAGGCTGACATCCTTCCAGTCCTCGCCGGTGCTTTGGCGGACGAGGCCAAAGTAGCCGAGGGCGACCGTGCGCTCGGCGCTTTGCCCGCGGGCGTCGTAGCCCGGCATCCAGGATGCGCCGGGCACGGCGTAGGAGAGCACGAGCGCGAGATGGCCGGCCTGCGCGGCGGAGACGCGGACCGTGACGGTCTTGTAGCTCTGCCCGCCGGTGCCGCGCAGCTCCTTGAGCTGATTTTCCACCGCCGCCGTCTTGGTCTGCAGGTCCTCGCGCTGCTCGTCGAGGCCGGCGCGCTCGGTGGCGATTTTTGCCTTCTGCTCGGTGAGGTAGGCCACCGAGCTGTTGAGCTGGGCCAGGTCGGGCCGGGGCGCCTCCTTGGTGGGCGGGGCAAAGAGGGCGGACTCGATCTTGGCGAGCATGCCCGTCTGCGCTTCCAGCAGCGCCTGCCGGTCGTCCAGCACGCGCGTCTGCTTCTGCCAGGCGCGGAGCTGGTCCTCCAAACCCTTCACCCGCTCGTTGGGCGTGAAGTCAACGTAGCTCGGCTGGACCCGGACGTCGAGAATGGTGGCCTGGGCCGTGCCCTGGCCGCTGACCTGGAGCGATTGTTCGTTCAGCGCGGCGGGCAGTTTTTCCAGGACCAGCTCGGCCAGTCCGCCCGGCAGCTCGGCGGTGGCGCGGCGGGTGACGACGGCGCGGTCGAGGTAGACCGTGACGGCGGAAATGGTGGACGGCACTGCGGCCGCGACAGCGGCGGCGGGCAGGAGGGCAAGCAGGGCAAGGAACCGGGGGAGTTTCATGGGTTGAGGGAGGAGGCTAGCACCCCGACCACGTTTGGGCACGGAAGTTCTTAGGTGATATCCCACTATTGACGGTATCCTGGCGCGGCTCCCCCTCACCGAAGTCAAGGCCGGTTGCAACCACAGATGGGCCCAGCGAGGCGATCTCCGCCTCAAAAAGACTGTCCTTCAACCCGGTCACAATTTTCCTCCACAGGTTGTCGTAGGTGATGGCGGGCGGAGCCTGGACCAGCGGCAGGCAGCAGAGCAGCTGGCGGAGGGCGGCGCTTGGCGGCGGCGAGGATCGCGAGATTAAATCCGGGGCTTTGGAAAATCCCGCCGGCCGACGGGGTGCCTTCCCCCCGGCGGGCGGATGATGGGTCAACTGGAACCAGGGGCAGAGAAATGCTTTGAAGAGTTGCGGACAAGCAAAGCTTGACTACGTGTTCGCCAACCAGTCTGACGGCTTCCCTCCGCCCAAGGAACTGGGTACCCACAGCATGACCAAGATCGCCATCATCGGCACGGGAATTTCCGGACTGGGCTGCGCCCATTTCCTGCAGCACGACTGCGCCCTGACGCTGTTTGAGCGGGAAGGACGTATCGGCGGGCACACCCACACCGTCACCGTGGCAGAGCCGGGGACGGGGCGGGCTGTGCCGATCGATACCGGCTTCATGGTTTTCAACTACGAAACCTATCCCCAGCTCACCCGGCTGTTTGCCGCCCTGCAGGTGCCCGTGACCAAGACCGACATGTCTTTCAGCGTCCGCCATCAGGATACCGGGCTGGAGTTCTGTGGGTCGTCGCTCAACCACCTCTTCTGCCAGCGGCGGAATCTGCTCAATCCGCGCTTTTACCGGATGCTGCTGGCGATCCATCGATTCAACCGCGAGGCGCGGGATGCCTTAGAAGACAGCGCCTGGCAGGATATGCCGCTGGCCGAATACGTGCGCCAGCGGGGCTACGGCGAGGATTTCCTGCAGTGGTATCTTCTGCCGATGAGCTCGGCCGTTTGGTCAACGCCTCCAGACAAAATGATGGGCTTTCCCGCCCGCACCCTGCTGCGTTTTTTTCACAACCACGGCTTCCTGGGTCTGGCCACCCAGCATCAGTGGTGGACCGTCGTGGGTGGGTCGCAGGAGTATGTCAAACGGATGGTGGCGCCGTGGCCGCAGGCCATCCGAACTCAGGCCACCGTTACCCGCATTAGCCGGCCCGGGCGGGGCGTGGAAGTGACGACGGCAGACGGCCGGACCGAGCATTTCGACCGGGTCATCCTCGCGACACACGGTCGGGACTCGCTCGCCCTGCTCGATAAGCCGACCGAGCCGGAGGCGCGGCTGTTGCGGGAGTTTGTCTACCAGCCTAATCTCGCCACCCTGCACACCGATACCTCCGTGCTGCCCAGAACCCGCCTCGCCTGGTCCGCCTGGAACTATGCCATCACGCGGGGCGCGGATGGAGCCATCGTGCCCGCCACGCACTATTGGATGAACCGGCTTCAGCGCGTGTCCGAACGGGAGAACTATTTCGTCACGATCGGCGACCTTGGCCTGGTCGACCCGGCCAAGGTGCTGGCGCGCATTCCGTGCGACCATCCGCTCTTTACCCGCGGTGCGGTCGAGGCCCAGGCCGGAATCGCCGCGCTCAACCAGATGGCGGCCGGCACCACCGAGACCTACTACTGCGGTGCCTGGACGCGGTACGGTTTCCACGAGGACGGGCTGCTCTCGGCGGTGAACCTCAGCCGCCAATTGCTCGGCCGCGACCCTTGGGGCGGGCGTTCGTTGTGAATCTGGGCAAAAGGCATAGCTTGGCGTGAACGGCGGCCCCGCCAGCTCCTGATGAACTCGCACCTCTACGAATGTGAAGTCTTCCACCATCGGCTGTCGCCGCGGGTGCACCGCTTTCGATACCGGGTGCCGTTCTTTGCCCTCGCTCTCGACGACCTGCCAGAGCTGCACCGCACGCGGCGATTTTTCTCCTGGAACCGGGCGAACCTATATTCCTTCCGCGACGGCGATTTTTTCCCCACCGGCGAACCGCGGCATCCGGCCACGGCTCCGGCGGCCGGCGGGGACCGCCCGCTGGTGGACCGGGTCCGCGCGTACCTTGCCGTCCGCGGCATCGTGGCGGACGGCCGCATCGTGCTGGTCACCATGCCCCGCGTGCTGGGCTACCTCTTCAATCCCGTTTCCTTCTACTATTGCTTCACTGCGGGCGGCGCGCCGGTCGCCGCACTCGCCGAGGTCACCAACACCTTCCGCGAGGTGAAGCTCTTTCTGCTCGGCCCCGACACCTTCGGTCGGTCGGAACCGGGCGTTTTTCATCTGCGGGTGCCGAAGGAGTTCTACGTGTCGCCATTCTCCGATGTCGACGTCGAGTTCGACTTCCAGCTCGCGCCGCCCACGGATCGGCTGACGGTGCGCATCGACGACTACGCGGCCGGCCGGCGCGTGCTGACCAGCAGTGTCCGGGGGAAGGCCCGTCCGCTGACCGACGCCCGGCTGCTCTGGTTCACCCTCCGCTACCCGCTCGTCACGCTGCGGGTCATCTTCCTCATCCACTGGCATGCGGCCCGCTTGTGGCTGAAGAAACTCCCCTGGTTTGCCAAAGCCGCCCGGGCGGCCGAACAGCGCGACCTGTACCGCCCGCACCGCTCCCTCACTCCGCCTCCGCCGGCATGAACTCATTCACCACCGTCTCTTCCACCACCCTGCCGGCCCCGGTCGCCGGCTTGGCGGCGCGTGCCATTCTCGGCGCTTTTGCCGACATGAAGCGAGGCCGCCTCCGGGTCGAATTGCCCGACGGCTCCGTGCGGCTGTTCGGCGCCCCCGACCAAGCGGTCCCCCCGGCCCTGGCGCCCGGCGTGGAGGGCTCGGCCAGCCTGAGCGTACTCCGTCCCGTTTTCTTCTCCCGCTGCCTGCTCTATGGTGACATTGGATTTGCCGAGTCCTACCTCGACGGCGACTGGGACACGCCGGACCTGACCGCCCTGCTCGGGTGGTTCCTGCTCAACCACCAGGATGCGCCTACGCTGTCGGGTTCGCGGCGGGCGGAGCTGCTGGCGGTCAACCTGCTCCGCGGGATCAACCGGCTCAGCCACCTGCTGCGGCCCAACACTGTCCGCCGCGCCCGCCGCAACATTGCCGAGCACTACGACCTCTCGAACGCCTTCTTCGGCCTTTGGCTGGATGAGTCGATGATGTACTCGTCGGCCCGCTTTGAGTCTGCCACCGCTACCTTGGCCGAGGCGCAGGCGGCGAAAAACGAGGCGCTGTGCCGCAAGCTCCGGCTCACCCCGGACGACCATGTGCTTGAAATCGGCACCGGCTGGGGCGGCTGGAGCCTGCAGGCCGCCCGCCACCATGGCTGCCGGGTAACCTCGCTCACCCTCTCCCAGGCGCAGCACGACCTGGCGGTCGCACGCATCGCGGCCGCCGGGCTGGCCGACCGCATCGAGGTGCGGCTGCAGGACTACCGCCAGGTCGCGGGCCGCTACGACAAGATCGTCTCCATCGAGATGCTGGAGGCGGTGGGGCACCGCTACCTGCCGGATTTCGCCGCCGTGTGTGACCGTGCGCTCAAGCCGGACGGACTCCTCGCCTTGCAGTTCATCACCTGCGCCGACCACCGCTACGACCAGATGCGGCGCGGTGTCGACTTCATCCAGAAGCACATCTTTCCCGGCTCGCTGCTGCTCTCGGCCAATCGTGTGGGCCAGCAGCTGTCCGCCCGCGGCGGCTTCGTGCTGCACGGCCTCGAGGACCTGGGCCGCGACTACGCCCGCACCCTCCGCTGCTGGCGCGGCAACTTCACCGATCGGCTGGCGGAAGTTCGGTCGCAGGGGTTCGACGAGCGTTTCATCCGCAAGTGGTACTACTACCTTGGCTACTGCGAGGCGGCTTTTGCCCTGCGCCACATCTCGGTGGTGCAGACGGTCTATACCCGGCCCAACAACCTGGCGCTCTGAGCGATGAACCTCCTGCTGCGCATCCTTTTTGCCGGAGTGCTGGTCGCCATGCTCGGCGTCACCAGCTGGGCCAGCTGGCATTGCCCGCTCTTCGGCGTGCCCCGCGCGGTGCTGGGCCACCCCTGGTTCCTCGCCACGCTCTGCGACGCCTACGCCGGGTTTCTGACCTTCTACGTCTGGGTGTGCTGGAAGGAAACCACGCTGCCGGTGCGACTGCTGTGGTTCGCCGCCATCATGCTGCTCGGCAACATCGCGATGGCCGTCTTCGTGCTGCGCGAGCTGTTCGATCCGGCCAACGGCACCTCCTTGCCAGAGCTGCTGGCCCGCCGCCGGCCGCCGCAACTCGCCCTGCCCGCCGCCCTGACGACCGTCGCCGCCGCCGTGCTCACTTTCGCCTAGCCCGACCGGCGAACCCCTTCATGACCACGCTTCCGCTCGCCCTTTGGTCGCTGCTCGGACTCTCCTTCCTCTTCGCGCTGCTCTTTGTCGGGGCGGAACGGTGGGCGAATTTCGGTATTGTCGACGTGGCCTGGTCCTTCGCCTTTGCGCTCGTCGCCGGCTTCGCGGCGTGGGCGGGCCCTGGCTGGTCCGGGCGGCGGTGGCTCCTCGCCGCCCTGGTGGTCTGTTGGAGCGGGCGACTCGGGTTGCACCTCTGGCGCCGCGTGGCCGGCCATCACCCGGTCGAGGACGGCCGCTATGTGCGACTGCGCCAGGAGTGGGCGGGCCGGCTCCGGCCGAGGATGGCCGGGTTTTTCCAGCTGCAGGCGCTCTCGGTGGTGCTGCTGAGCACGCCGTTCCTGCTCGTCGTGCGCAACCCCGCACCGCAGTTCCACCCGCTGGAAGGGGTGGCCGTGGTGCTGTGGGTCCTCGCGCTGGCGGGCGAGGCGGTGGCCGACCGGCAGCTCGCGGCCTTCAAGCGCAACCCGGCTATGGCCGGCCGGGTGTGCGATGCCGGCCTGTGGCGCTACAGCCGCCATCCGAACTATTTCTTCGAATGGCTGGTCTGGGTTGCCTACGCCCTGTTCGCCTTGGCCAGCCCCGCTGGCTGGGTCGGACTGCTCAGTCCCGCCCTCATCCTGTACCTGCTGCTTCGGGTCACCGGCATTCCGCTCAACGAGGAGCAGTCGCTGCGCTCGAAGGGCGACGCCTACCGGCGCTATCAGGCCACCACCAGCGCCTTCATCCCCTGGCTTCCCCGCTCCCGCCCATGATCGACACCCTGCTGGAAAAGAATCTGTTGCCCGATCCGGTGCTGCGTTTCGGCATCCGCGGGTTGCTCCGGCAGCGCCGGCGCGACGAGGCCGGTGCCGATCCGGCCGGGCAGTTGCGCGCTTTTGCCGCCGACCTGCGTGCGCGCCCGATCGCCGTGAACACGGCGGATTCGAGGGCGCAGCACTACGAGGTGCCGACCGCCTTCTACCGGTTCTGTCTCGGGCCGCGGCTGAAGTATTCCTGCGCCTATTATCCGGAGGGCCACGAAACCCTCGCCCAGGCGGAGGAGATCATGCTCGCGCTGACCTGCGAGCGGGCGCAGTTGGGCGACGGGCAGGATATCCTGGAGCTTGGCTGCGGCTGGGGCTCGCTGACGCTGTGGATGGCGGAGAAATACCCGCAGGCCCGCATCACCGGCGTCTCGCATTCGCGCACGCAGCGCGAGCACATCCTGGCGGAGGCGCAGCGGCGCGGCCTCGGCAACGTGACCATCCTCACCTGCGACATGAACGATTTCGCCGCCGCGGCGGCCGGTTTCGACCGCGTGGTCTCGGTGGAAATGTTCGAGCACATGAAGAACTGGCCGCTCCTGCTGGCGCGAATCGCCGGCTGGCTCCGGCCCGGCGGCTGCTTTTTCGCCCATGTCTTTGTGCATGCGCGGTACTCCTACCACTTTGCGGCGAAGGATGACTCCGATTGGATGAGCCGGTATTTTTTCACCGGCGGCATGATGCCGGCCTACGATTTGTTTCCCTGCTTTCAGGACGACCTGCGGCTGGTGGGAAGCTGGGTGGTCAACGGGACCCACTACGCCCGCACCGCCGAGCATTGGCTGCAGAACATGGACCGGCACCGGCAGGAGATCCGTCCGATCCTGCGGGCCACCTATGGCGCTGAGCAGGAGCGAAGGTGGTGGGTCTACTGGCGGATCTTTTTCCTCTCCTGCGCCGAGCTCTGGGCTTACGACGGGGGCCGGGAGTGGTACGTCGGGCACTACCTGTTCCGCCGCCCCTGAGATAGGGCCCTGCGGTGGAATTGAGGCGGAACCGGCCTGCGGGACCGGTTTTCCTTCCTCACTCAAACCAACCCGGCCGGAGTGTTTCGGCCGGGTGCCACCGGAGGGAGGGGACGGATCAGAGTGGACCTGGGTGCCGCGGCATCGCTGCTGCTGAGGTCGGCTGGAGGCAACCGACCCCACCGATGGTTCTCCAGCCCGCTGCTCCGGCAACGCGCCATCGCCGGAGCGTTGGCTGCAAAGCGTCTTCAGGAAGGCCAGCAGTTGCGGCTGGGCGGCCGTGAGCTTGGCGGAAGCGGCCGTGGCCTTGGCCGCCTCACCGGCGTGGGCGAGGAGGGCGTCCGCCGGGGTGGCGGCGCGGCCATCATGCCGGAAGGAGTGGCGGGCGTTCCGGCCCCACAGCGGGGCGGTCGTACGACAGGCGCTGGCCTTCGGAAAACAGCAGCCCGCCGCCGCAGAGGCCCTGCAGCACACGGGAGGCGATCAGCAGGCCGAGGTTGGCGGACAGGCCGCAGAGCACGGACGAGACGGTGAATCCGACGAGGGAAAAGACGAGGTAGGTCTTGCGGCCGAACCGGTCGCTCAACCAGGCCGTGAGCGGAATCATCACGACATTGGCGCAGGCATAGCCGGTGGAGATCCAGCCCACCTCGGAGAGCGTGACCCCGAGGTTGCCCTGGATGTCCGGCATGGCGACGTTGACGATGCTGGTGTCGATGACCTCGAGGATGGCGCCGAGCGCGGCCGTGATGGCGATGACCCATTTCAGCACGCCGCGTTGCGCCAGCCGGGCGGCGACGGGCGAGAGCAGACGCGGATCGGCACCGTAGAGGGCGTGGCCGGAGTCGCTCATGCCTGTCCCGGCGGCAGCCCGGCTCCTCCCACGATCAGGTCAACCACCCCCTGCAGGTGTTCCTCCGCGGAGTATTCGATCCTGAGGTGGGGGCTGCTCCGGCGGAGCACTCCGGTGAAGAGCATGGCGCCAAACTGGTCGGCCAGCATCCCCGGGTTGGTGCCGGCACGCAGCCGCCCTTCGCGGACAGCCCCCTCGAGGCGCGCCAGCAGGGCTTCGCGCAGGGGCCGGAAAATCGCCTGAAACACCTGGCGCTCGTGGTCGGCGTGGTGGTGTATCTCACCCAGCATGGTCCGGATCAGCGGCAGGTTTTGCCTCAGCAGTGTTTCATAGCGACGGGCATGCCCTTGCAGGTCGGCCCGCAGATCGGGGGTGGCGGCCACCGGTTGGGAAAGGATGGGCGGCCCAAAATTCTGTCCCACCACGGCCGAGATCAGACCCTCTTTGGTGTGAAAATGCCGGAAGAGCGTCACTTCGTTCACCCCGGCGACCCGGGCAATTTCCCGCGTGGTTGAGCCGGCAAGTCCCTCCCGGGAAAATACTTGCGTCGCTGCATCCAGCAACCGTTGCCGGGCGCTGGCCGGCGGGAGGGGAGGAGACTCGGTTGGCATGCAAGCAACCACTTGCATGCCTTGGTTTGGGATCAAGCTGAAAAATCTGCTTGGTGCTTCCTTGCGATCCAGGCCTACTGTGCCAGCAAGCAGCGGTCTGCTCGTTTTCCCATGTCGCTTCCCGATCTGTCAGCCCTGACTTATTTGCTCCTGCTGACGGCAGGGTTGGTGGCTGGCACGGTGGATGCCATCGCCGGCGGCGGGGGCCTGATCACCTTGCCGGTCTTGCTGGGCCTGGGTCTGCCCGCACCCTTGGCCTTGGGCACAAACAAGCTGGGGGCGGTTTTTGGCACCACCTCCGCCACTTGGAGTTTCGCCCGCCAGGGAGCGATGAAGCTGCGGGAGTGCTGGGCGGGAGCTGTCTGGACCGCCACCGGGGCCCTGGCTGGGGCCGCTTGCGTCCATCTGCTCGATCCGGCGTTCCTGGGCCGGACCATCCCCTGGCTGCTCGGGGCGATGGTGCTCTACATGGTGTGTCGTCCCCAACTCGGCGAACACGACCGGCGCCACCGGATGGAAGCCCCGGCATTTTATGCCTTGTTCGGCCTGGGCTTGGGATTTTACGACGGGTTTTTTGGTCCGGGCGTCGGGTCATTCTGGAATATCGCCTTTGTCATGGTGCTGGGGTTTAATTTCGTCAAGGCCACCGCCCATGCCAAAGTCATGAATCTGTCGAGCAATGTCGCCGCGCTCGCTTTCTTCGTGTCCAGCGGCTCGTGCCTGCTCTGGCCCGGCCTGGCCCTGGGAGCCGGGCAACTGGTGGGTGGACGGCTCGGCGCCCATCTGGCGATGAGCCGGGGCGCCCGTTTTGTCCGTCCGGTTTTCCTGCTCATGGCCGGCCTGACCGTCCTCAAACTGCTCTATCAACACTACCTCCGCTGATGACACCCGCCGATTACCTCACCCGCCACGAATCCGATCTGGTCGCCCTGCTCCAGAAACTGATCCGGCTGCGCACGGTGAATCCGCCGGGTGAGAACTACGGCCCCATCACGTCCGTCCTGGCGTCCGAACTGCGGCGCGCCGGCCTGCAGGTGCGCCGCCTCCCGATCCCGCGCGCCCTCCAGCGCCGCACCCAGCCGGAGCTGCTCGATTACCCGCGCTACAACGTCATCGGCTACCTCGACGCCGGTGCCGCCAAGACCGTCCATTGCAACGCCCATTACGACGTCGTCCCGGTGTCCGGCCGTTGGAAGCACGGCGACGCCTTCAACCCCGCGGTCGAAGGCGGCTGGATCTACGGCCGCGGCACCGCCGACATGAAGGGGGCCATCGTCAGCATCATCCACGCCCTGCGCGCCCTCCAGGCCACCGGCACCCGCCCGCTCTGCAATGTCGAGGTGTCCTTCACCGCCGATGAGGAGACCGACAGCCTGCTCGGCAGCAACTGGGTCGTCGACCGCGGCAAACTCAAGGCCGACTACGCCATTGTCGGCGAGGGCGGCGAGGGCGACCACGTCTGCTGCGGCCACAACGGCGTTGTCTGGCTCAACGTCCAGGTCCACGGCAAGGCCGCCCACGGCTCCACCCCGGAGCGGGGCATCAACGCCCTCGAAAAAATGGCCGCGCTGGTGCGGGCGCTCGAAGACCACGCCCGGCAGCTCGCCCGCCGCACCTTCCTCGCCCCGGGCGGACGCCGGATGCGCCCGACCCTCAATGTCGGCGGCGTCTTCTCCGCCGGCGAGGGCGGCAAGATCAACACCGTCCCGGCCTTCGCCAGCTTCTCCATCGACCGCCGCGTGCTCGCGGTGGAAAACCACGCCGAGGCCGAGCGCGAGCTCCGCGCCTTCCTCCGGCAGGCCGCCGCCGCGATTCCGCACTGCCGCATCACGGTGGAAAAGGTGTCAGAAAACTTCTCCTGCTTCAGCCCGCCCACCGACCCGTTCTTCCGCGCCATGCAGGCCTGCGTCAGCGCGGTGCGCCGCCGCCCCGCCCAGGCCACCGTGTCCACCGGCTTCAACGACATGCAGTTCTTCGCCCAACACCTGAAAATCCCGACGATCGGCTACGGCCCGGGCGGGCAGGACTACCACGCCGTCAACGAACGCGCCCGCGTGAAGGACCTCGTGCAAGCCGCCCAGATCTACGCCCGGCTGCTGACGAGCTTCGCCGGTTGAGCATCCCCGCGGGCCACCGGAGCGGTGCCGCCTTGCCGGGGGGAAACGCGGGATCACTCGCCCGTGGCGGTGGCGGGCGGGTGGGTGTCCAGCGCCGATTAGGTTTCGAGGTCAGCGCCAACTAGAATCCGTGTCGGATGGGGGCGTTGCCTCACAGCAAATGTTACCTGAGGTGGTCCTTGCTTCGTCACACGATGTTCGTGAGCAACTGGGATGAGCTC
>CAISJA010000244.1 GCA_903885525.1 uncultured Opitutaceae bacterium | reverse complement strand
GTCGATCCGAACCAGCAGCGCATCAGCCTCGGCATGAAGCAGCTCGCCACCGATCCGTGGACCGACATCGACGCCTTCTTCCGCATCGGCGACGTCGTGCAGGGCACCGTCACAAAGATCACCAACTTTGGCGCTTTCGTGGAGCTGAAGGATGGCATCGACGGCCTCGTGCACATCTCGCAGATCCAGGAAGACCGCGTGGAGAAGATCAAGGACGTGCTCAAGCCCGGCCAGCCCGTGACCGCCCGCGTCGTGAAAATCGACCGGGATGGCCGCCGCATCGGCCTCTCGATCAAGGCCGCCAACTACTCGGCCGACCAGCTCGCCCAGGAGACCGCCTCTTACGAGCAGTTCACCAAGAGCACCAACGGCACCGACCTGACGAGCCTCGGCGACATCTTCGACGAAGCCGCCAAGAAGGAGTAAGCTCCCCCGGTGGCCGGGGGCCTCACCCGCGCTTCACTCTCAAGGCGTCCGCAGCAATGCGGGCGCCTTTTTTTTCGGCAGCGGAAAGCCCGCGCAGCCGGATGGCGGAATGCGTCCGGACCGGGCGACGAAACCCACTGTCGTCCGGGGTGGCGGGCCCGGGTGGCACCGTCGTGGAGCCGGCCCGCCTCCGAGGCCGGCAGGGGAAGAGCGTGGGTCCACGAGGTGGCAAGGCCGCGGCCGCCCGAGCAGTTTGTCGATTTTGTTTGCCCTGCGCGGGGCGGGGGCCTTTGTTGGCCCTTCTCCCGGCCTTGGGCCGGACTTCTGGATCGGGGCGTAGCTTAGCCTGGTAGAGCGCTACGTTCGGGACGTAGAGGTCGTGAGTTCGAATCTCACCGCCCCGACCACTTGTCACAGCGAATGACTGAGCAGCTGATGGGCAATCCAGTGGGAAGTGAGGGCGATTTTCTGCAAGGTCTCCACCAGCTCGGGCACCTCGAAGGGGAGGGCGACCCCGCGGCTCTGGAGCAGCGCCCAGGCCGGATAGTGCGGTTGCCGCAGCCTCTCGATGAGGGCCGCCGCATTCTTGGCGTTTCCGCTGCCGCTGGCGATGGCCAGCAGGTTCGAGAGGTGGGTGACCGTGACAATGATAATGTTGTCGGGATTGGTCACGGCGGCGGGATCCTGGTAGTTGAGCGCCGTGTCCTGCAGGAGCTCCGACTGCCCCAAATCTGCGAGCAGCATCTGCCCGACTTGGTGATGATTCTGGCCGAACAGCACGGCTTCCGCCTGTTCGAGGGTGAGCTTGCCGTCGGCGGCGAGGGCGAGCGCGAGTCCAAACAAGGCCGGTTTCCCATAGCTGAAGAGCCAGCGGCCGGAATCGTGCGCGAGGCCGGCGGCGGGGAGCATGAAGCTGTTCTTCAGCTTCAGCAGGCGGCCCAGCTCAAAGCTGATGAGGGTGGTGGTGAAGGTCTGCACGCAGAGCGGACGGAGGTTGAGCGTCGTCTCCGGGGGCAGCTTGTTGGCCATGCGCAGGAGCATCGCGATCAGCACGACTTTGATGAGCCCCTGCTGCTCCATGGCACGCTGCAGGCTGATCTTGGTCTCCAGCGAAACCTGCGTGCCGGTGACCCGTTGCAGGATGAAGGCGTAGTGCTTGGTAAATCCGGGGGTATCCCAAGAGTACTGGAGGGCCGATTCCACGCTCTGGCTGGGGATCGAACTCAGCAGATCCAGCGACTCGACCAGAGTGGTGAAGGGGGCGACCTCGGTCATCCGCTTGCTCAGCTCCGCCAGCTCCGGGACGGTCGTGAGCGGATGCGGGATGGCCTGCCGGAGTTGCGGACCGAAACGCCAGAGCGGCTTGTCGATGATTTCCCGGGCATAGGCCCCGGAGAAGCAGGTGGCGGGGGCTTCCTCCTCCGGCGTGGTCAGCCGTTTGTCGATGGTCAGGCCACCCTGTGCTACGGCTCCGTTCATCTGCAGCATCTGCAACATCCGCTGGCGGATGATGCCGACGAAGGAATCGACGATGCGGAGCCCCTCATATGCTTCGATCAGATTCCCGTCGCTGATATTATGCCGGATTTTGGCCGTAACCGCCTCGATGGCGATCAAGCCGACGGAGCGGCATTGCTGCTCGATGCTGGTCAGCGCGGCAAAAATCTGGGTGGTGCTGGATACCGCCATGCGCGTCCGGGCCAGATGCAGCTTTTCGGTGATGGTGCTGTCGGCGGTGGCCAGCAGGCTGCTGTACTGGGCGGGCGTATGGTTGAGCCGTTCGCAGATCACCTCGGTGGGCTCGATGATATGGGAGGTCCAATTCGAGGCGATCGCCTTGGTGAACTCAGTGAGCAGCACCTCCGAGAGATAGGGCTTCATGTTCACGCTCTGCACCCCGAGCTCGAAATAGCGCACGATCGAGTCCCGTTCGGTATGTCCGGTGTACACAATCACCGGCAGCCCGGTGTAGGTGGAGTGCTGGCGGAGGGTGCGCAAAAATTGCCAGCCCCACTCTTGCTCGAGCTGGTTGTCCAGGACGATCATATCCACGATCCCATGCTCGTAGAGGCGATCCCAAGCCTCGGAGGCAGATCGGGCAATCAGGGTCTCATGTCCGGCATTGACGAAAATTTTGCCGACAAGTTTCTGACAAAGTCTATCATCATCAATGATTAATACTTTTGCCATAGCTGGGGATCAGAATAAATCAGCCACTGCCGGGCGGTGCGTGCGACGTAAACAGGGTGGAAGGGGGACCATAGATCAGTTTCCTTCATCGGTCGGCCGGACCGGGATTTGAGAGAAATCGTGCGGAGGAAAAACGGCGGCGGAATGGATTGGGCTGGGAATGGATTGCAGGGATACTTCCCCATCGCTGCGGGGGGCGGAAACCTGGGAGGCCAGAAAACAGGCGGATGACTCCTGACCGCGCGGGGCTGATCCTCCGGACTGGAGTCACGATTGCGGCTGGGCGGCTGGGCGTCCCGGGGCGTGACTCGGGGGGCTACGGGCTGGGCGTGACGTTGAACTTGGGTACGGCCGGACCGGTGCCCGCCGCCTGTTTCTCCATATATTTTCGGATCACGGTGTTGGCGACGGGAGCGGAGTAAGTGCCGCCGCCGTAGGATTCGCCGATGCTATCGCCTTCGATCATGACGGCGACGGCAATCTGGGGATTCTCGACCGGAGCGAATCCGATGAACCAGGCGTAATTGATGGTGCCGAGTTTGTCACCCTGGCGGACGCGTTTCTGGGCCGTGCCGGTCTTGCCGGCGATCCGCACGCCGGGGATCTTGAAGGCGGGCTTGGTGATGAGGTAGGCCGTGCCGTGGGTGGTGCACCCTTCCATGCCGGACACCAGCGCCTCCCGTTGCTCGGGGGTCAGCCCGATGGGGGGGGCATGCTGCGCCGGTGCGTTCGGGTTGTGCAGGAGGGTGGGGACGGTGTAGAGTTCGTTGCGGGCGAGGGAAGCCGCGAAGCAGGCCATTTCCAGCGGGGTGACGAGGACGTAGCCTTGGCCGATCGCCATGTTGGCGGTGTCGCCCGGATACCACTTCTCCTGCTGCGTCTTTTCCTTCCACTCCGGGTCTGGAATCAGCATCCGTCCGGTCTCGCCCTCCAGTTCGATGCCGGTGCGGCGGTCGAGGCGGAAACGGCGTGCCTCGGTCGCGATCAGCTCCGGGGAGGTGAGCAGGCCGGCCTGGTAAAAATAGATGTCGCAGCTGGTCGCGATGGCTTCGCTTAGGGTGAGGGTGCCGTGCTGCTTTTCGCCGTTGTCGCAGTAGAATCGCTTGTTGCCGATCATCGTCACGCCCTGGCAGTCGGCGATGACGGCGGTCGGGCTGATCCTGCCGTTGCGCAACGCGGCAATGGCGGTGACCAGCTTGAAGGTGGAGCCGGGAGGGTAGGCGCCGCCGATGGCCTGATTGAGCCAGGCACCCTGCCCGGTGATCTTCTCGGCGTTCTCGCTCGTCAGGCGGGGCACGAAGGCGTTGAGGTCGAAGTCGGGCTTGCTGGTGAGGGCGAGGATCTCCCCCGTGCGCACATCCAGTGCGACCACCGCCCCGGTCCGTTCGCCCAGGGCCTCCTCCGCCGTGAGCTGCAGGTCGATGTCCAGGGAGGTGGTGAGGTTGCGGCCCTGCACGGGCAGGCGCTTCTCGATCGGCAGGTCGATCTTGTACCCGGCCGGATCGACGCGGTAGATCGCCCCGCCGGATTCGCCCTGGAGCAGGTCGTCGAATTTCTTTTCCAAACCATCGCGGCCGAACGTGCCCTTCACCTTGAAGGTCAGCAGATCCTCGCCGGGGAAATCCTCCGTCTGCGGGTTGTCCGCCACGCCGGTGTAGCCGAGCACATGTGAGGCGGCGGACCCGAAAGGATAGTGCCGCGAGCTGGAGGCATAGACTTGGAGCGGGGAGGTCACGGGCAGCCGTTCGATCAGCCGGGCATATTCCTCGGGCGAGAGGTCGTCGAGCAGCACGAAGGGCAGCAGGAGTGTCTGGGCAAAGTGGCGGTCGAGCTCGTGGGGGCGGATCTTTTCGTTGCGACCGAGGATGAGGTTGATCCGGTCGAGGTAGCGTTGGGCCACGGCAGAGCGGGAGATGTGCTCGACCTGGTCGGGGGTCGGGCGGTCGGGTTTGTCGTACTCCCGGTAGTTGCGCATGACCCTGATCGCCTCGCCGCGCAGCTCGCTGCGCAGCTCGGCGAGGTTCAGGACGACGGAGAAGCGGGGGCGGTTTTCCACCAGCAGCCGGCCGTCGCGGTCGAGGATGTTGCCCCGCGGGCCGGGGATGATGATGCGCCGCTGGTTTTGCAGGCGTTCGCGTTCGGTGTAGAGTCCGCGGTGCAGGAGTTGCCGCCAGGCGAGGCCGCCGACGAGCAGCACCAGCACCGCCGCCAGCGCCCCGTGGAAGGCGAGGAGGCGTGGGTTGCGCGCGTGGTGGGTCTCGATGAGGCGGCTCACTGGGCCAAGGGAAAGTGTGTCGGCCGGCTTTTCAAGCGGGCTCGACCGGCCGGCCGGTTTCGGGATGGATGCGGGCCAGCTCATGGGCCCGGACCTGTAGGGCCATGAACCAGGGCGTGACGACGGCCAGCAGCAGCTGCGAGGCCAGCAGGTCGGCGAACAGCCGCAGCCAGGCCTCGCCCGGATGGGGCTGGCGCCCGATCAGGATGAAGGAGAGGCTGAGGAACAGGAAGAGGTTGGCCAGCAGGGCGACGACGGTGGCAAAAACCGGCTCTTCCCGGGGGAACCGCTGCCGGCCGGAGAGCAGCACGGCCTGCACCAGGACGAACAGCAGCAGGCTGGTGCCGAAGGGTACGGGCGCCAGGGCGTCGGCCGCCAGGGCCGTGAGCACGGTGGCGATGAAACCGCGGCGCGGGTCGAGCCGCAGCGCGGCAAAGGTCACGAGCAGGCCGCCGGCGTACAGGCTGAGGTGGTACGGGGCGAGCTGGTGGTTGGCGAGGGCGACCAGCCAGAGCAGCAGCAGGTTGGCGGCGAAGACGAGCAGCCAGCGGGGATCACGGCGCCTCATGGGGTCCGCCTCGGAGGTGTGCCGCGGCATCCCGGTCCACTCCGGTCGCCAGTCAGGCGGCCGGGGGCGGGAGAACGAGGGCGCGGGCGGGGACGAGGGCCGGGGGCGGTGCTCACGGCGGTTCCGGGTTGAGCGGCACCAGGACGGTGACCTCGGTGAGCGTGCCGAGCCGCTCGTCGAGCCTGACCTCGCCGGTCTTGAACAGCCCGTCGGTGGAGGGTTCGAGGAAGATGATGTCGCCGAGGGTGAGGCCGGGCGGGAAGACGCCGCCGAGGCCGGAGGTCACGAGGTGGCGCGGGGCGGCGGCCGAGGCGCTGATTTTCAGCGGCACAAACTCGATGGTTCCGCGCGGGGAGGCCAGGGTGTCGTTCAACCCACCCTGGTAGCTGACGGGGGAGTCGTCGCCCTGCGCGCTGGCGGCGATGCGGAAGGTCGGGCTGGTGACCAGATCGACGATCGCGGTGTAGGCATGGACTTCGACGACCCGTCCCACCACCCCGCCCGAAAACACCACGGGGGAGCCGGCGAGCAGGCCATAGTTCGAGCCCTTGCGGATGACCAGGCGCTGCCACCAGCCGGTGAAGTCGCGCCGGGCGACGCGGGCGGGCTCGAGCCGGTAGGCGGGCAGGGGGGGGAGGCGGAGCAGATTTTCGAGCCGGAGGATCTCGGCCTGGAGCTGTTCATTTTCCTGGAGACGGAGCTCGTACGAGGCGTTCAGCCGGGCCAGATCGCGGCCGGCTTCGATCAGCTCGTCCTTGGGCCGGTTGCGGAGCGCCCAAAATTCCTGCAGGTCCTGCACGTAGGACTGGGCGGCGGCAAAGGGCGCCTGCATCTCAAAGAAGGTGGCGCGGGTGAAGGATTTCACTCCCAGCGGCAGCAGCAGCCAGACGAGCAGCACCACGCCCAGGATGGCGAAGGGCCGGAGTTGATCGAGTCGGTTGGGCGGCACGGTGGGGAGGCAGGCGCGGACGGTCACCGGTTTCGGCCCAAGCGTGTGCGGGGGCAAGCGCGCCGACTGCCGTGAGGTGCGTTGCGGATCACGCGGAACCGGCTCAGAAGTCCGCCGCGACGCGGTACAGCTCGTCGATGTTGTTGAGGAAGACGCCGGTGCCGTTGGCGACGGCGGAGAGCGGGTCGTCCGACACGGTGACGGGCAGGCCGGTCTTTTCGGAGAGGAGCTTGTCGATGCCGCGGATGAGGGAGCCGCCGCCCGCCATCACGAAGCCGCGGTCGACGAGGTCGGCGGAAAGCTCGGGCGGGCAGCGTTCGAGCGCGGCGCGCACGGCCTCGACGATGGCGGCGGCCATGGGTTCGACGATGGTGAGCACATCGCGGGCACCGGCGTGCTGGGCGGACTCCTTCACGGCGCGTTTCTCAACCTCGGTGATGCCGGAAGGGATGGCGATGACCACGCGCGGGGCCACGCGGATCGACTTGGAAAACACGATGCCGGAAAGGGAGATGATGGCGATCTCGGTCGTGCCGCCGCCGATGTCGACGATCATGTTCGCCGCGGGTTCGTCCACCGGCAGGCCGACCCCGAGGGCGGCCGCCATGGGCTCGAGGATGGTGATGACCTCGCGGGCGCCGGCGTGGGTGGCGGACTCCTTCACGGCGCGTTTCTCCACCTCGGTGATGCCGCTCGGGATGGCGACGACGACGCGCGGCGAGACGATCTTGGAATTGTTGTGCACCTTCTTGATGAAGTAGCGGAGCATCGCCTCGGTGATGTCGAAATCGGCGATGACGCCGTCCTTCATCGGGCGGATGGCGGTGATGTTGCCCGGGGTGCGGCCGAGCATTTTTTTGGCCTCATCGCCCACGGCGAGAACCTTACGAGAGCCGGTGTGCACGGCGACGACCGAGGGCTCGCGCAGCACGATGCCCTTGTCCTTCACGTAGACGAGGGTGTTGGCGGTGCCGAGGTCGATGCCGATGTCGTTGGAGAAAAGTCCCAGCAGTTGGTTGAACATGTGGCGGTGGCGGGGTTTGTGAATCAAAGTCGTGCACGGAGGGGATTGTCAAAGCCAAAGCCCTTGCCGGACGGGAAGTTGGGCGGCGATTTGCCGCGGGCGGTCCCCGGCGGGTCCACGGAGGGCAGGTGAAGCAAGGGGCAAGGTCCGGCGGCGAGCGCCGGCCCTCCACCCAAGAAAAAGCCGCATCGGTTGATGCGGCGGTGGGAGAGCGGGAGGCGCGGGCCGGCTCAGTTCTGGCCGGGAGTTTCGGCCGGCTTTTTTCCGTCGGCCTTCTTCTCGGCCGGATCGTCGTCGCGGGAAGCCTTCTTGAATTCCCGGACGGACTCGCCGAGGCCCTTGGCCAGCTGGGGGAGTTTTGAGCCGCCGAAAAGCAGCAGGATAATGAGAAGGATGACGACTAGCTCCATGCCGCCAAGACCGAAGGCGGCGAGAGGAAGAAGGGCGAGTGGCATGGTGGGGTAAAGCTAGCCGGAAGGGAGGGCGAGTAAAGGGGAAAGCAACCTCAGTCGAGCGAGGTCGGGAAGCCCGGGGGCAGCGGGGGTGGGCCGCCGGAGGGCCGCCCGAGCAGGGGGCCGCCCTGTTTGAGGAACTGCGGCGGGATGGCGGGCGGCTTCTTGAGCAGGTTCTGCGGGTTGTCGATCTGCTCGGCGTCGAAGAAGCCGTGGAGCTGGCGAATGCGCGTCGGGTGGCGCATCTTGCGGAGGGCCTTGGCCTCGATCTGCCGGATGCGTTCGCGGGTGACCTTGAACTGCTTGCCGACTTCCTCGAGCGTGCGGCTGTAGCCGTCGACCAGGCCGAAGCGGAGCGTGAGCACGCGGCGCTCGCGTTCGGTGAGGGAGTCGAGCACATCCATGATCTTTTCGCGCAGGAGCGAGAAGGCGGTCATGTCGTAGGGATTCTCGGCCGACTTGTCCTCGATGAAATCGCCGAAGGAGGTGTCGTCGCCGTCGCCGACGGGGGACTGCAGCGAGATGGGCTGTTGCGCCATCTTCATGATCTGCTGGACGCGTTCGACGGGCAGGTTCATCTCCTCGGCGACCTCCTCGGGCGTCGGTTCGTGGCCGAATTCCTGGAGGAGCTGCTTCTGGACCTGCATCACCTTGTTCAGCGTCTCGATCATGTGCACCGGGATACGGATGGTGCGGGCCTGGTCGGCGATGGAGCGGGTGATGGCCTGGCGGATCCACCAGGTGGCGTAGGTGGAGAACTTGTAGCCGCGGCGGTACTCGAATTTTTCGACGGCCTTCATCAGGCCCATGTTGCCCTCCTGGATCAGGTCG
>CAISJA010000243.1 GCA_903885525.1 uncultured Opitutaceae bacterium | reverse complement strand
GACCATCCCCAAAAAACGCCCGCGCTCCTGTCAGCGAAAACTACGGCAGCCGGTCTCCAAATGGCCCAGAATGATCGACCCCCTAGACGTCAAAGGACCAATCATTATCAGGGTACGGCGGTGAATATCCGAATGGCATTAGGCCTAGGCTAGGCGTGGCCAACTGGCTGAACGGTAGCAGGCAGTGGCTTGGCGGCACCCGATTGTGGCGAGATTACTCGGCCACGGGAGCAAGCGGCCACCATTAATGGCAGCAAAACGGCATCCGAACAGCATCAGGCAACAAACCGAGATATCTCCTTGATGGGCGCACGCAGACTCAGAACCAAGGGGGGATCCGTCGGGAGCGGTTCGCGGAGGGTGAGATGAATGGGTTCGGACTCTAACTCGGTGTCCCCTCTTACTTCGTGCTGGGCGATCAGGGGGCTATCGAGAGTTTGGAATCTGAGGCCGGATTCCGGAATTTGCAGGGCGACTAGGCAATAATTCCGGCAAGCCGGGCGGGGCAGAGAGAATGTCCCGTCAGCCCGTGCGGTGGTTCCGGCCATGGGACGGCCGGCGATGACGCGCGTCGGGAAAATGCCGACACAACAGCGTCCCAGCCAATCTCCCGAAGCCAATATCCTTCCATGGATCCAGCCAGCCTTTGCCCGATCACCACGCTCTTTGCCCGGAGATTCAGGGAATGTGAAATAATCCTCTCCCGCCGGGGATGCCCGGTATCGGCTCGGTGTCATCCCCACCAATCTGGTGAACGTGTCGGAAAAGCTGCCGATGGAGCTATAGCCGACTTTCTGGCAGACTTCCGTGACCGTAGCCCCCGTGGCAAGGAACAGCCTTTTGGCATGCTCCAACCGCAAGCAGGTCAGGAACGTCATCGGGGTGATCCCAGTGATCGAGGTGAAGACGCGGATAAAATGGTATTTGCTGATTCCTGCCACGGTTGCGAGCTGGCGCAGGTCCAGAGGATCGGCCGAATTGTTTTGCATGTATCCGATCACGCGCTCGATCGCACCAAAGTGGGTCGCGACGATCGATTCCTCCTGGGGCAAGGTTACCCCATGGCCCACGTACAGGTAAGTGGGCGCCAGTATCCTCATGCCAAGATTTCTTCCGCAGCGGCGGCCTGGGACCAAGGCACTGCGCTCCCTTTGGTGGCGGCTTCTGAGCCCAGGCAGGCGCGGTTGATCGCCTGGAAGAGTTCGGGAGGAGGCAAAGGCTTGTCCAGAATATCATCCACCCCAAGAGCACGGTAGGCTTGGATGACTTGAAGATCGAGCGACGAGCTGAAGACCAGAATTTTGCCCCGATAAGCCACGCTCCGCAGGCTGCTGACCATTTCCAAGCCGTTCATCACGGGCATCTGATGGTCGGTGATGATCAGATCGAAAGCATCGGGATCATCGCGCAGGATGGCGAGGGCTTCGTCGCCATCTTCGGCGCAGGTCACCTGATGGCCTTGATTCTGAAGGAGTAGATGCAACACGTAACGGATGTCGGCCAGATCATCCACACAAAGGATACGCAGGGCGCGCTGGGACGAAATATTAGCGAAATAGGGAAGTGCGGACATGGGAGTCAATGAGGTTGGTCGAGAATCCACCGGGCAAGGATTCGGTGCCGGTGGCAGCAAGGGCCAGTGGAGCAGACCGGGTTGTCGGCTCAGGAAAATCGGGAGACAGTCCTTGATTCAGCGTCTCTTCGGACACGGCTTGCCCAAGGCCGGCGGCGGCAAGATCGACCACCCGGGCCGTCCATCTGTCCATCCGGGCAGCCGTAGCCCTGCGTGCCGGTCCGAACGTAAAGCTGCGGACTGGGCCCATTCCGGCGGGCTGCAACACGGTCTGCCTCAATTGCCGGGTCGCCGCTGCGTCCGTGCCGAGGCGGTTGTACCAAGGCAAGCTTCCCAAGGTCACGAGGATATCGGCGGATTTGCCGGACAACAATGGGACGCAACCGGGCGTGCCAAGCTGGCCCTGATAGGCGAACTCGGGGATGAAGACCCGGTCCGTGAAACATTTTAACAAAGCGGGCATCCCTCCCCAAGTCAGGGAATAGGTCCAGACCGTATGATCCGCCCAACGGAGCAACTCCTGCGCTTCCCTCAAATCTGGCGCGAACAGCACCGGACAGGTTTCCTGGGGAAGTGGCACCGGGCCGAAACATAGCCGGTTCAAATTCAAATAATGCACGGAGGCACCATAGACCTGAGCAGCCATTCCGTAGGTGCGGCCAAGCATATTGCCAATACTGGCCGTATCGTTGTCTCCTAAAATAATGAGGAGCCGGGAGCTCATGCAGTGTTGCCAACCTGCACCGCCTGCGCCCGCTCTCGACCACTCATTGACGAGTGGACTTGATTACTTGACCAACGGGGCAAACACCGCCCCCTCCGAGGCGGCAAATTGGCTTTTGCGACCCGATAGTGTCAGAGACCGGCGGGTGAAAGCCAGCGGCGTCGCGCAGAACGCGAGGCCGCGATTGGGGCGGACAGGCCGGGCTCAGGCCTTGCCATCCACGCAGCGGGCAATGCCGGCCAGCTGGTACTCGTGCTGGGTGCCGGCGATCTTCAGCTTCACGTGCTCGCCCACCTTTTTGCCCAACAGCGCCTGCCCAAGCGGAGTCTTGTAGGCGATGACGTGGTTGTCCGGATCGGAATCCCAGGCGCCGAGCACGGTGTAACGGACGGCGTGGCCGTTCACCACATCGCGCAGATCCACGATCGTGCCCACGGACACCTGATCGGTGTTGGCTTCGGCGAAATCGGAAATGCGGGCGCGGGCCAGGTCGCGTTCGAGCTGGGCCTTCTGGGCCATGAGCACGGACTGATCCTGCTTTGCCATCTTGAATTCCGAGTTCTCGCGGAGGTCGCCGTGCTCGCGGGCGGTGGCGATGGCCTTGGAGTTGTCGGGAATGCGGCGGGAGACGATGTCCTCGTACTCCGTGCGCTTCCGCTCGTAGCTGCCCCGAGACACGATGAGCTGCTCGTCCCGGGCCTCTGCATCGCCGGCCACGAGGGACTGGAGCGAGGGGAAGAGCTTGATGAATCGGGCGAGCAGGGACTTTTTGGTCAGTTCCTCAAAGCCTTGGTTGAGCAGGAGCGTGTTGGCGAGGTCGCGGGCGGTCTCGGTATCGGCGGTCGCCAGCAGGTCGGAAATCAGCTCCGCGTCGTCGCTCAGGGCCTCGGCCAGAGGAATGCGGCGGGTGCCGGCGGACTGCAGCGCCTCATAGTCGATGGCGAAGAAGATGGCGCCGAGCAGGCGGGGCGTGATGAGGTTGTTGAGCAACTTGGCGAATTTCTTCGAGTGCCGGTTCTTGATGACCCAGAGCAGCACGGGGGCGCGCAGGTTCTGCTCGGTCTTCCAGCGGGCCAGCGTGGCGGCGAGCTCGTCGGACTGGCCGTGTTCGACGAGGAAGTTGATGCATTCGGTGGTGAACTTGCCCTGCGAGGTCTTGAGGAGGGCGAAGACGATCTCGCGCCATTCGAGGGGATGCGTCTCCTTCACGAGGTCGAGGAAGCGCGACTGGAAATGGACCGGGATCTTTTCCGCAATCGCGGTGAGGCCGCGGATTTCGCGGATGAGCTCCGACTGCGGCGGCGCGAGCTGGGCGGCATCGTGGCCGAGAATCTTGGCGAGCTCGTCGCGCACGAAGGCCCCGTAGAGCCGCTCGGCGGCGTCGAGCTGGTTGCTGTCGCGCACGGCGTCGGTCAGGCCGGCGAGCACCTGCTGCAGGGCGGCCTTGGACTCCTCCTTGATGGAGGCGGCAAGGAGGTCCTCGGCGAGGGTGATGCGGCGGCGGGCGGAACGGGTGGAGCCGAACGCTTCCAGGATCTCGTCCTCGGCCGACACGGGCTCCTCCCGGACGAGGTAAAGCTCGGTTTTCTTGGCCGGCACGCTGACGCGCGGATCTTTGACCAGAAGCTTCTTTACGGCGGAGAACCATTTTTTGAATTTCTCCTCGCCCACGACCTGCAGGGCGGTGCTTTCAAACTCGATCGCGCTGGCCGCCTTGTTCGGATAGCCGTTGAGGGTCTCGATGACAAACTGGACCGGATCATCGTCGACCAAAGCCTGAATTTTGGCCGTTTCGGTTTCTTGGCGCACCAAAATGTGGTTGGCGGGGAGCACCTCCATCGTGCCGACGCAGAAAGCCGGATCCATGGGGTGGGATTGTTTGCCCCTGAAATCGATCAGGAGGCGCTGTGCCGCCTCGTCATACTCCTTGATTTGGCCAAAGCCCCAGCTGCGATGGACCACATAGGAACCAGGTTCCATGGCCTCCAGCTTGGTTTTGGACGCTTTGAGGGCGGGGTGTTTGGCAAGGATCGCGGAGATGGCGTCAGAATTCATGATTGCGTAGCGGGTCGGTGAATCGATGAGTAGAGGGGATAATGAAGCGTGATGTCAAACCGGGTTTCCTCGTTCCACCCAATCGCCCCCTCCGGCCTGCCGCCCACGGCTGGGCCACGGCGGTGCTGCTCACCGAGCGTTGGCTGGCCCGGAATGAGCGGGTGGACTCGCTGTTGGAAGGACTTATGCCGGGCCTCCCGGCGCAGGAACGCGCCCGGGCGCAGCACCTTTTCTACGGAGTGGTGCGGTGGTTCAGCCGGCTCGATTCCGCTCTCACCGGCCTGATGGGGCGCGCTCCGCGGACCAAGGTGCGGGCCTTGCTGCTGGTGGCGGGCTTCGAAATCATCGAGGGCGGGACGGCCGCCCAAGTGGTCCATCATGCCGTGGGCCAGGCCAAAACGCTCGCCAGTGACAAGGAAGCCGGACTGGTCAATGCGGTGGCCCGCAAAATGGCGGCCCGGCTCGCCGAGCCCGGCGTCACCCTCGCCGAAGAATTTGCCCATCCCGCCTGGCTGGTGGCGCGCTGGCTCCGCCAGTTTGGTCCCGATCCCACCCGCCGGCTTCTCGCCTGGAACCAGCAGCCCGCACCGGTGTACGCACGCTGGCGTGCCGCCGCCCTGCCCGTCCCGGAATTCCTCGCCCCGACCCGCTGGAACGGCTTTTACGAAATCCAGGCGGGGCATTGGGACGAGGTGCGGCAGCTGGCCGAGGCGGGTTCGCTTTACCTGCAGGACCCCTCCACCCGTTTGTGCGTGGAGCTGCTCGTGCCTCGGCCGAAGGAGACTGTGCTCGATGCCTGTGCCGCCCCCGGCGGGAAAAGCCTGCTGATCGCCGATGCGATGCAGACCGGCCGCCTAGTCGCGCTGGACGAGGAGGGCCCTCGCCTCGCGCGCCTGCGGGAAAACCTGAACCGGGCGCCGCCGACACTCACGGTCGCGCTCATGCCGGGCGACCTGCAGGTATCCGGGCCGCCCTTCTTCAAGGCCTTCAACCTGCCGGAAATCTACGATGCGGTCTTGCTCGACGCGCCCTGCAGCAACACCGGAGTGATGAGGCACCGGATCGATGTGAAGTGGCGCCTGCAGGAAGGTGACATCGCCCAGCATGCCAGACAGCAGCTCGCCCTCCTGCATGCCGCCACCCGCTTGGTGGCCGACGGCGGCCGGCTGGTCTACAGCACCTGTTCCCTGGAGGCGGAGGAAAATGAAGGCGTCATCAGGGCCTTCTTCGCCAGCCGGGCGGGCGGGGCATTTAGGCTGGAACGCCAGATTCTCGCCACGCCCTGGGCCGACGGGCACGATGGTGCCGGCGCATTCCTGCTCCAAAAACGCTGAACCCGGGCGTTCGCCGTTTTTCCGCGGACGGCGGAGGCAAGGGCCGGCACGGTGGGCCGGCGCGGGACACAGGGCGGGGTTGCGCCTGTTCGGTGCTCGGGCGGCAAACCGGCACCGGAGGACCTGCGGCACGGCCGCCGGGCGGCGGCCGGCATCCGCTCCGGAAGCCTGTTGACCGGCGGAACCCGCCCGCATACCGTGTGCGCCGTCGCTCCGCCCGCCATGGAAATCACCGCCGCCTCCGACCCCGTCAAGCAGTTCTCGATCTTCATCCAGAACCGCGTCGGCCGACTCTTCGACCTCGTCGCCCTCTTCACGGCCCACAACGTCCATATCATCGCCATGACGATCCTCGACACCACCGACACGGCGATCGACCGCCTGGTGGTGGATGATCCGGACCGGGCCCGGGAGCTGCTTGCCGTAAATAATTTTGCCTTCTCGGAGAGCGATGTCGTGGCGGTGGAATTTTCCGACGAATCCCAGCTCAAGCATATCCTCGGCGCCTTTGTGGCGGTGGAGGTGAGCATCCATTACACCTATTCCTTTCTCATGCGCCCCGAGGGGAAGTGCGCCCTGATCTTCAGCTGCGAGGACAACGACATCGCCAGCTCCTCGCTGAACAGCCGCGGCTTCAAGACGCTCACGCAGCGCGACATCGCCCGGTAGGTTTTCCCCGGATCGGAACCCGAGCCCCGGCGGGGGAAGCGCCAGGGCTGCACCCGCCCCGCTTCCGGGCTCCGCTCCCGATCCGGGCGGTGGCTCAACCCTTGCTCTCGGCCATCCGCTCGCCTTCCAGCAGGTAGATGCCGGTGAGGTAGCCATTCTCGAACATTTCGCCGACTTTCAGCCTGCCCTCGAATGTGATCGGCACATCCATCAGCGGCTTCACGCCGGCGCCGGTCATCTTCACGACCACCCACTCGTTAAGCCTGGGCATGACCCCGTAGCAGCAGAGCATGGGATCCTTCACGAGGAGAAATTCCTTCACCAGCCCGCCATCCATCTTCACCGGCAGCATGAAGCCGGTCACCGCCACCTTCTTCTCGTTGTAGCCCTTGATGCGGTCGGGGATCTGGTCGGCCGGTTTGGCGGCGGGCTGGGCCTCGGGGGCGGCGGCCTCGTAGCTGGGCGGGTTGAAATTGAACGAAGCCAGCTTGTCGAAGCCCACGCGCTCATAGTCGGCCTTGGCAGCCGGCACCGGATCGGCCGCCACAACGGACCCCGCCGCCGCGAGGGCGAACAGCAGCACGAATGACAGGCGTGGGAGTGACTTCATGGGCGGGCGAGACGCCACGCAACCTAGCCCCGTTGCCCGGTTCGTCAAAGTATTTGCTGCCCTGCCCCCGCCCCCGCATCGGAGGGTGTGAGACAAATTTCCGGTTTATCGGCTGCGGGCCATGGGAAGTATATTTGCGGAGCGCATATATTCCGAGCGGTGGGAGCGCGCCGTTGTAACCGGTCATGTGGAAGCAGTCGTTTTGGGCTGCGGCGACCTTGAGGCGGTATTTCCAGAACTGGTCGAGGCGTCTGCTGGCATGGATGCAGCGGAAGGCGAGGATGTTCTCGGCACCGGATTCCGACCAGAACATCCCCGATTGTTTGCACCTGGCACCGATCACGGTCTTGCAGCCGGCCTCCACGACGCCGGAGCCGATGAAGTAGCCGACCTTCCGGAACGTGCCGTACTGCATGCGCTTCACGTTGGTGGCGAAGTAGTGCAGGGCTCCCTCGACCGCCACTTCATTGGGTTTTCCCGCGCCCTCGCAGCGGATTTCCTCGATCAGGTTCTCGACCTTGTCCTTGAGCAGCCGCTTGGCCCAGCGGCGAAGACGGGGCCGGTACTCCGGGTGGTCCTTGCCGATGAAGGCCTCGATCACCCGCCCGGCGTGCTCCATCGCGTGGAAGAAATCGACGATTTGGACGCAGTCTGGAAAGGCGAGCGTGGCCATATTGCCCAGGCCGACCGCCCCGCCGATGAGCACGACGACTTGCCCGGCGCGTCTATAGCCTCGGCGGAGGGCCTCCTGGCGCAACAGGGGGCCGAAGTCGTCCACGGGCTTGCATGTGGAAACGTACCTCGTCGATTCCCAGTCGCGAACCGCCCGTCCCTTCTCATCGGTTCGGTGCTGGTAAACACACCCCCGAGATAAACCTGGCGGGTCTTCGCTTTGCCGTCGGGTTGCCTGCCTTTGCGGCCTTTGAGCACCTCCAACTCCTGCACGGCCACACCGTCGGGCTTCGCCTCGGCGAAGCGGCTCATCAGCTGCTGGATTTCCTCTTCCTGGGCGCGGAGGAACCGGGGCGCGGGCTCTTTTTTTTTGAGCCTGCGATCCGTTGCCGCGTCTCGTCGATGACCAGATCGGCATACTGCTTGGTGAGTTGCTCAAATTGGCTGTAGCCCGCCAAGGCCGCCTTGACGGCGGGAAGATCCTCGTGCGGAACGTGTCGAGTGCGATTCTTACCCTGCTCCCAGTGCTGAAGCTTGAAGTAGGGGCCGGAAACCCCCGGGCGGTCTTTGAACTCATACGCTGAGAGTTTGCCGCGTTCCATGGCGCTGATGGAGGATATCTGCTGGAGGAGTTGTTGTTTATCGAGTTCAGTCCCGTCCCACAGGGAGTGGATATGACGATGCAACTGCTTGCATAGGAATGCGAGCAAGGTGTCGGCGGGGCGCCGGCGTAATTGATGATTTT
>CAISJA010000242.1 GCA_903885525.1 uncultured Opitutaceae bacterium | reverse complement strand
CCCTTGCCGCTGGTGATGACTTTGTATTCCCAGTTGGACATGCGAGAGGGAACGCATCCCGGAACCAGCCCCTCGACGCGAGACTAAACTTGGGCCGTGTCGCCGGCGGGTGCGCGGCCGGGGACAGGCCCGGCCGTCTGCTCCCGCATCCGCCGCAGACGCGGGCGGCCCGGAATCCGCCGGCCCGCATCTCGGACCGTCCGGCCCGTTAGCGGGGCTCCAGGCCGGTGAGGGCGCGGTAGACCTCCCGCGCCAGCAGGGTGGCCCCCGCGGCGTTGGGGTGGACATGGTCGGGGACGAGATCGTGGTGGCCGGTGAGGGCGGCGAACTGGTCGATGAAACCGGTGTTTTCGTCCCGGGCCACCGCCTCCACCAGCGGTCCGATCTCCCGCTCCAGCACGGCGGGCTCGATCGCGTAGCCGCTGGGTGGCCAGGCTGGCATCGGCCGGCAAATCCAGATGCGCGGGTGGGAGGGCAGGGCCGCCAGGGTGCGGAGAAGGCTGGTGTAGTTGGCGGCAAATTCCCCGCCGTACTTCCAGTTCTGCGGCTTCGAGTCATTGGTGCCGAGCATGATCACAATCACGTCGGGCTGGAAATCGAGCGCGCCCTGGTATTCGGGAAGCTGGCGGTAGGGCTTGTCGCCATGTTCCAGCAAGGTGGCTCCGCTCACGCCGAGATTGCGCACTTCCCAGTGCGGGCCCAACAGGTCGCCGAGCTGCGCTGGATAAGAATTTTTCTCCCGATTTTCCACGAGCGAGCCGAAGGTGATGCTGTCGCCGAGGCAGGCCACGCGGACCGGGGCCGCGTAACGCTCCGGATCGATAGGGCGGCCGGGAGACCGGCAGACGGTCAGGAAGACGAGGAGAGCAAGGAGGGGCGGAAACCAACGGTGCAACATGGGGGAAGGGGAGGCGGAAACCCTATCCATGGCAAATCCAACCAGTCCCCGCGCTCTGCATTCCGGAAAAAAGGCAGCGTGGCTCCGGAGGAAGAGTAACCCATTGGGTTACTTGTTGCCCGGGCTTCGGCCGGTGTTGCCGGGGGGCGGCCGGCGCGGGGTGGCGACGGGGTTGGGCGGTTACGCTAGGCGGCGGGGCGCGGCTGGACGCCGATGCCGGGACGGTCGGGCAGCACGATCCGGCCGTCGACGACGGTGGCGCCTTCGAAGGGGTCGTTGGCGATGAGCAGGGCGCCGTCGAGGTCGGCCCAATCGACGAGGGGCGAGAGCTGGGCGGCGGCGGAGATGGCGCAGGAGGTTTCCGTCATGCACCCGAGCATCACCTTGAGCCCGAGCGAGCGGGCGAGGGCGATCATCTCCCGGGCCTCATGCAGGCCGGTGCATTTCATGAGCTTGATGTTGATGCCGTCGAACACGCCGCGCAGCCGCGGGATGTCGGCGAGGCGCTGGCAGCTTTCGTCGGCGATGAGCGGCAGGGGGCTGCGGGCGCGCAGCCAGGCGGTGTCGTCGGGCCGGTCCTTCGGCATGGGCTGCTCCACGAAGACCACGCCCTGGCCGGCCAGCCATTCGGTCAGGCGCAGTGCGTCCTCGCGGTCGAGCCAGCCTTGGTTGGCGTCGACGGTGATGGGTTTGTCGGTGACGGAGCGGATGGACCCGATCAGCTGGCGGTCGAGGCTGGGGCTCCGGCCCAGTTTCACCTTGAGGATCCGATAGGGCGCGGCCTCGTGTGTCTTCTGGCGGACAACATCCGGGGCATCGATGCCGATGGTGAAGGAGGTAACAGGAGTTTTCGCCGGATCGAGGTCCCAAAGGCGGTGAAGGGCGACGCCGAGCTTTTTGCCCATCCAGTCGTGCAGGGCGATGTCGATGGCGGCCTTCGCGGCCGGGTGGCCGGGGGCGAGGGCGTCGATGGCGCGCAGCAGGGCGGGCAAGGTGGCCGGGGTGGGGCACCCGGTCAGATCCACCTGGCGCAGAAAGGCGGCGGCGGTCCCGGGGGATTCGCCGAGGTAGGGCGGCATCGCCGCCTCGCCGTAGCCGATGAGGCCGTCGGCCTCCACCTCCACCAGCATGTCCGGCGTGGTCGTGCGCGAGCTGGTGGCGAGGGTGAAGGCGTGCCGGAGTTCGAGGGTGTAGGGACGGAAGCGGAGGAGCATGGGAGCCGGAAAAAACCACTCCTAGAGGGAAAATCCTGCACGGCGAACCGAAAAAGCCGGCCCGGCGGCGGCGGGGTCGCGGCGGTGGCGCTACGGCACCAGGTCGATGACCGGCACCTTGAGTTCGGTTTCCTTCGGGCCCTGAAGAAAGGTGTAGGTGATCTCTGGCGCCGTGCGCAGCAGGGCGGCGTAGCGCTCGGCCCCCCATTTTTCCACCGGCTCGCCGTTGATGCGGACGCAGAGGTCGCCGGTCTGCACGGGGGTCCGGGCGGCCGGCGTATCGGGCACGACGGCCAGCACGCGCCAGTACACCGGCGTGCGACTGAAGGAGAGTCCGGTATTGCGGCGGGAGGCCATGCGCACCGGGGCACCGTCGCCGCGGCGGAAGGTCACCCGGCTATTGCGCTGGTCGAAGGTGACGGTGAAATGCTTCAGGAATTCGCCGCCCAGCGACGACAGCTGGTCGGTGAGGTCGGTGACCGGCTGTTCCAGCCTGATACTGCCGACGAGGAGGTCCTGGCTGAGTCGGCCGACCCGCTGCTGGTGGTCGCCCCCGAGCGAGCTGACCATCACGCCCGCGCGCGGGCCGCTGGCAAAGCGTGGATGCAGGCCGGTGGGATTGAGGCTGAGGCCGCCGTCGCTGCCCGAGTCGAGCAGGGCGATGAACGACTCGTTGCCCAGCTGCACCGGGATGAGCGGGGAACTGTCCTCGTTGTTGCAGGCGACGGTGGTGGTGCCCGGCACCGGGGCGGGCCGGCCGGCCTCGGCACCAGGCGGAGCCAGCATCAACCGGGCGCCGGGGTAATCGAGGGTCAGCACCGTGTCGCGGAAGATGGGGAAACCGATCACCCCGTCCAGCGGCAGGCCGAGCTGCCCGGAAAATTCGGTGAAGTCGTAGATCAGGACGGAGACCTGTTCGAAAGTGGCGTCGCCCAGGCGCAGGGATTTCAGGGTGGCCGCCTCCAGCTCCAGCTCGTCGGCCATCGCGCCGCTGAGGCGGACCATGCCGGGCGAGCCCGCCTTATCCTTCGTCCGCAGCGAGTGCGCGAGCGCCGCGGAAACCAAGGTTGCGCGGGAACCGGTGTCGATCAGGAAGCGGTAGGTATGGCCGTCGGCCTGCTTGGCCTCGACCAGGAAAAAATTCGAGACGATCCGCGCCGGCAGCAAGGCGGCCTTGGGCTGCACGGTGGTCCGGCCGGGGCTGCGGGTGCCGCTGGGGCCGAGGCAACCCGGGGCGGAGAGCAGGACGGCGCAGCCCAGCAGCAGCAGGAGGCCGGCAACCGCCGGACGGAAGCCCGGCGGCCGCGCCGGCGGAACCTGCGTGCCGGGTCTCATTTGACCGGAGGGGTCAGCCGCGTGCTCAGGCCCCAGGCCGCGAGGGAGAGGGCCGCGCCGGCCGCGAACACCGCGGTGCCGCCGAAGAGGAAGAAGCCGGCCCCGGCGAGCAGCGGGGTGATGGCGCGGGAGAGCGAGCCCAGCGAGCGGAAGATGCCGAGCACCTGTCCCTGTTCCGCCGGGCTGCTGTAGAGTGAGATCAGTCCGGTGGTGGAGGGGTTGACCAAGCCGTTGCCGAGCGCGAGCAGCGTGAGCCCGGCGTAGAGCATCCACGGCTGGGCGGCGAAGCCGAGCACGAGCAGGCCGGCCGCGGAGGCGACAAGTCCGCTGGCGAGCACCCGGATCTCCGGCATCGTCCTGAGCAGCCGGCGCACGAGCCAGCCCTGCACAACGATGGAGCAGAGACCGAGGTAACCGAGCAGGTAGCCGTTCTGCCGGGCCGTGTACTGGAAGCGCTCGGCCGCGAGGAAGGTGAGTGAGGTCTCCATCGCGACAAAGGCGACGGAATAGACGAAGGCCACGATGTTGGCGCGGCGGACGTCGGCGTTGGTGAGGCCGAGGATGGCGGCCACGGGGTTGCGCAGGCGGACCGGGTGGGCTTCGGCCCGGGCTGCATCCGTGAGGGTCTCCTGGAAGCGGGCCGTGATCCAGACGAGGTTGACCAGGCAGAGACCGCAGGCGATCAGCGCGGGGGTGGAGAACGGATTGACGCCGTAGGCCGCCAGCGCCGGAAAGGAGCGGGCGAGGTCGAAGTGGACCGTGAAGGCGCCGAGCATGGGGCCGGTGACGAGGCCAAGCCCGAAGGCCGCCCCGACGATGCCCATGGCCCGCGACCGCTCCTGCCGGGTTGTGACATCGGCGACCGCCGCGGTGGCGACCGAAAGGTTGCCGCTGAAGGCCCCGCTCACGAGGCGCGACAGGAGAAAGAGCCAGAACGAGCCGCTGCACACCCAGACCAGGTAGCCGAGGGCGGTGCCGGCGACGGTCCAGCGCAACACCCCGCGGCGGCCGTGCCGGTCGGACAGGGTGCCCCAGAACGGGGCGAAAATGAACTGCAGGATGGAGAAAAAGGAACTCAGGACACCGCCGAAGAGCACGGCGGCAAAGGCTTGGTCATGCCCCAGCCAATGCGCCGCGGCCGCCGCCTGCGCCAGCATCCACGCCAGCGCGCCCGAATGGCCGTCGAGTTTCAGGTAGTAGGCGATCAGGTCGGGCCCGAGCGGGAAGATGATGGAGAAGCCGATCAGGTCGATGTAGAGCGTCAGAAAAATGACGCCGAGTGACAGCGGTTTGACAGGCGCAGGGGAGGTGGCGGCGGAGTGGGACACAGGCGGAAGGGCAGCCACGATGGAGGAAACAGGCCGCTGGGCAAAGTCTCTTTCACAAATTTACGCCGGGGATTTTTCCCTGCCTCCAGCGTCGCTCCCTCCTTTACCACGCAGCCAACGGGCCAAACCGTCACGGCCGGCGCCTCAGTCACATTCACGGTCGCGGCAGTCCGGCAGTCCGGCAGTCCGACTCCCACCGACCAATGGCAGAAGGGCGGGGCAAACATTTCCGGGGCGACGAGTGCCAGCTACACGATCAGCAGCACGCAGGCCGCCGATGCGGGCAGCTACGCCTGCGTGGCGACGAATTCCGCCGGCAGCGCGACCTCGAATGCGGCGACGCTGACGGTCAACGCGGCGACCTCCGCCCCGAGCATCACCAGCCAGCCGCAAAATGTCACCGTGGCCAGCGGCTCGAGCGCGAGCTTCGCCGGTTCGGCGACCGGCAACCCGCTCGCCGCCTACCAGTGGCAGGTATCCGCCAACAACGGCGGCACCTGGACGGACCTGACCAACAGCGCCCCCTACGGCGGAGCCACCACCGCCACGCTGACCGTCGCCACCGCCACGTCGGCGCTCAGCGGCAACCAGTACCGTTTCGTCGCCACCAACTCGGCCGCCTCAGTCACCAGCACGGCCGCCACCCTCACGGTCGGCTCCGTGGTCCTCCCCGGCCCCGTCGGCGTGGCGGTGGATGCCTCGGGCAACCTCTGGGTCAGCGACAACTCGGCCAACGTCATCGAGAAAATCACCGGCACCACCGCCGTCCTGGTCGCGGGCACAGCCGGGACGCAGGGCTCCGCCGATGGCACCGGCAGCGCCGCGCTCTTCCGCCAGCCCGGCGGCATCGCGGCCGACAGCGCCGGCAACGTCTACGTGGCCGACACCGGCAATCAGACGATCCGCCAAATCACCTCCGCCGGCGCGGTCTCCATCTGGGTGGGACTGGCCGGGGTGAGCGGCACCACCGACGGCCACTCCGGTGTCGCGCTCTTCAACCTGCCCTCGGGGCTGACCCGGGACAGCGCCGGCAACCTCTATGTGGCCGACGCGGGCAATGCGGCGATCCGCAAGGTGACCCTCGCCGGTGTCACGACCACCCTGATCGTAACCCCGGGCACCCCGAGCGGGAGCAGCAGCGGTTCGGGCAGCAGTTCCAGCTCGTCCTCCTCCAGCAGTTCGAGTTCGTCCGGCAGTTCGAGTTCGTCCGGCGGCAGCAGCGGCTCGGGCTCCTCGTCCGGTGGCGGCGGCGGAGGCGGCGGGGCGATCGAGCCCGGTTTCCTCCTCGCCCTGCTCGCGGCCGCGGCGCTGCGCTTCCGGCGGAAGCTGGATTGCAACGGGTGAGCAGCGCATCGCAGCTCGCCTGACCGATCAATCCTCTCTGCGTTGCTCGAGGTGGAACCGGTGGAGGAAGCGATGGACGACGGGGGCGAGGAAGATGCCGACGGTGGTGAGGAAGGCGACGCCGCTGAAGATGGCATAGGCCCCGGCGAAGAGTTTGCCGCCGGTGGTCACGGGCGTCGTCACTGGGCCCATGCCGGAAAGGATCATCGCAGCATTGAGGTAGGCATCGAGCCAGCCGAGGCGCTCGAAGCAATGGTAACCCACCATCCCGGACAAGAGACCGGCGGCGAGCAGGGAGGCACCGGAAAATCCGTTGCGGAGCAGGCGGCGGTGATACTGGCGACGCGAGGCCAGGGGGGCGTTGCTGTGCTCAAAACGCAGCACGCGGGCCGCGGGAGGAAGGGGTGCCGGATTGACGGGGGTATTCATGAAAAGGTCTGAGACGGAGTGAGCGAGCGGGCAGGGTGGATAACTCCACAATCTTCTTCGCCCCGGATTTCACGGTTGTTTGCGAAGGGATGGATATGAATGCCCACGAAGCAAAATCCGGTTTGGAGCCGTTACCATCCGTGAAACCTGTGGCCAAAGAAACCTTGGATTCAACCCGTCGGCCGATCCGCCAGTGGACTCAGACCGCCTTGTAGGGCAGGGGGAAGCGGGCGGTGAGGGCGAGGACCTGCTCCTTGGTCGCAGCCAGGACGGCGGCTTCGCGCTCCGTGCCGATGGCGGTGAGCACGCCGTCCACGAGCCCGGCGATCTGCTCCATCTCGGATTCGCCCAGGCCGCGGGTGGTCATGGCCGGGGAGCCGAGGCGGATGCCGGAGGCCTGGAAGGGGGAGCGGGTCTCGAAGGGCACGGTGTTTTTGTTGCAGGTGATGTTGGCGCGATCGAGGGTCTCCTGCGCGACCTTGCCGGTGAGATCGGGCAGCTTGGAGCGCAGATCGACGAGCATGAGGTGGTTGTCGGTGCCGCCGGTGACGAGTTTCAGCCCTCCGGCGAGGATTTCCTGCGCGAGCGCCTTGGCGTTGTCGACCACCGCGCGGGCGTAGGT
>CAISJA010000241.1 GCA_903885525.1 uncultured Opitutaceae bacterium | reverse complement strand
CATGTGCCGATTCACCCAGTTGATCCGCCTCGGCCGGGTCGAGGTCGCTGCGACCGCATGATACCAGCATGACCGCGAAGCCAGAAACCCGGATTCCAGAGCAAAAACAGCCGCCCAACATGCGCTCCGCAGCCCGGCAGACCGGGTCGCCGATGCCTTCGCGCTGTTCTCTATAGCAACTTGGACTTTGTCGATAATCGTAACTGTATTGAAAAGTCGTTGTTCAAACTGCCCATGTTGGTGACCAACTGGGCCGTTCAAAGGATCGCCACGCGGCTGGAAAACATGCTGCGACTGCCGCCCGCGGCCGGTGAGGCGGGGGCCGGACGCCCTCACGGAGGGGCCCTGCCTGACGCCCAAATATTTGTTTCCCGGCACGCCGCGCGTGCGTGCACGGATTCGTGCACCACTGCCGGAAAACTCGCGGCATGGGGTCAGGGGCAGGCCGTGCCACCGCGCCTTGGCGGGGCGGCGATAATTTTCTGATCCGTTTCAGCCACAGCCCGCAGACCCAGCATACCGCTCCCGGTAAATTTTTCTCGCCGCCGGCCCGGTCCGGCCCAAGTTGTGCCCTCGATGAGTTTTCCCCCGCCCCCCGCCGTGCTGCGGAGCCGCGACCTCCGGCCCGAAGACCTGACCGCCCCTCGTGAGGAGGCGCGCCTGCGCCTCTACGCCTGGATGCAGCTTGCCCGCACCGGCGACAACCGCATCCTCGACCTCTTCCGGCAGGGCCTCATCCGGGGCACCGTGACCGGCGGCCAGGGCAACGAAGCCCTGATCTGCCCGCTCGCCCTGCTGGCCGACAAGACCGTGGACGTGATCTCTTTTTCGCACCGGGGCTTCGGCGGCCACCTGGTCTGGAGCGGCGAGTTCGGCGAACACCTCTGCCAGTACTTCGCCAACAGCGGCAGCCCGACGAGGGCCCGCGAGGGCAACGTCCACCACGGCGACCCCGCCCACCGCAGCCTGCCGATGATCTCCCACCTCGGCATCATGCTCTCGAACGTCATCGGCGGGGTCGACTCCCAGCGCCGGCTCGGCCGGCCCGCCGTCGGCTTCGCCTTCCTGGGCGATGGTTCCAGCTCCACCGGCGATGTGCATGAATCCATGAATCTGGCGGCGCTCCTCGGCCTGCCCGTGCTCTTCATCATCGAGAACAACCGCTACGCCTACTCGACCCCTGTGCACGAGCAGTTCGTCTCCACCTCGCTGTGGGAACGCGCCCGCGGCTACGGCATGCAGGGCTTCGCCCTCGATTGCAGCGATCCGGAGGAGGTCGCCGCCAGGCTCGGCGCCGCCATCGCCGAGGCCCGCGCCACCTCCCAACCGCTCCTGATCGAGGCCCACACCTTCCGGCTCCGCGGCCACGCCGCCTACGATACCTGCGACTACATGCCGCCGGGCGAGGCCGAGGCCCTGCTCGCCGCCGATCCGCTCCCCCGCTACCGCCAGAAGCTCGCCGCCGCCGGCCTCCTCCCCCGGCTCGACGCGATCGACGCCCAGCTCCGGGAATTCGTCGAAACCAGCGTCCAGGCCGCCCTGGCCCTGCCTCCCGCCTCGCCGGGAGACATGCTGCTGGATGTTTTCGCCCCCGCGTCTGCGCCCATGCCTTGGGTACCCGCGTTGGATTCAATCGAAAATCGGGAATCGAAAATTGAAAATCTGACCATGGCCCAGGCGCTCAACCGCGCACTGCGCAAGATCCTCGCCGAACGCCCCGAAGCACTCCTCCTCCTCGGCCAGGACATCGGCGCCTACGGCGGAGCCTTCAAGGTCACCGAGGGCCTGCTCAAGGACTACGGCCGCCGGCGCGTCTTCAGCACGCCGCTCTGCGAATCGGCCAGCACGGGCTACGCCATCGGCCTCGCCACCAACGCCCACCGCCCGATCGAGGAATTCCAGTTCGCCGACTTCGCCACCGAAGCCACCACCCAGATCGTGCTCAACGCCGCCACCTACCACTTCCGGGCCGGGCGCAAGGTGCCGCTCGTGCTGCGCTTTCCCTGCGGCGGCGGCCTGACCTTCGGCTCCTTCCACTCCCAGGAACTCGAAGTTCCTTTTCTTTCGTTTCCCGGCCTGAAGGCACTCTATCCCTCCACCCCGCAGGATGCCTTCAACGCCCTGCTCGCCGCCTATGAGGATGACAATCCGGTGATCCTCTTTGAGCACAAGGGCCTGTACCGCCATGGCCGGCACCCGGTGCAATTCGACGACGACTACCGCGCCGTCTGGCAGCCCCGGCTGGTGCACCGCGGCGACTTCGCCACCGTCGTGACCTACGGCGAGATGGTGCTGCACTGCAGCGACGCCTGCGCCTACTTCCGCGAGGAGTACGAACTGGGCCTCGACCTCTTTGACCTGCGCGCCCTCGCCCCGCTGCGGCTCGACCTGATCAAAGCCTCGCTCGCCCGCACCGGCCGCCTGGTTGTCGTCCACGAAGGCCGGCGCACCCACGGTTTCGGGGCCGAACTGGTCGCCCGCCTCACCGAGGAGCAGTTCGGCCAGCTCAAAGCCCCCCCGCTGCGGATCGCCGCCCTCGACATCCCCGTGCCCTTCGCCCCCGAACTCGAAGCCGCCTATCGCCCGGGCCGGGAAAAAATCATCGGGGCCATCACCGCCTGGATGGGGTGAGAGGATTTTCTGTCGGGCCTCCTCGGCCCTCTCCTTTCTGATTGGCGGGAACGAAATCAGCTCCCAATCTGACCGGACGTGCCCGCTCCGAAATCGAAAATCACGAATCGAAAATCGAAAATCCTCCGCCCGGCGTCCTGGCGGGCCATCCGGCTTCTCGCTTTGGATGTCGACGGCGTCCTGACCGACGGCACCGTGCGCATCCACTCCGACGGCACGGAATCCAAAAGTTTCTCCATCCTCGACGGCATGGGCTTGGCCCGGCTGAACCGGGCCGGCATCGCTGTGGCCTGGATTTCCGGCCGGCCTTCCGAGGCCACCTCCGTCCGCGCCCGCGAGCTGAAGGTTCCCCATCTCATCCAGGGCCGCACCGACAAGCTCGCCGCCCTGCAGGACCTGGCCGGGCGGCTCGGCCTCGGCGCCGCTCAGGTCTGCTACATGGGGGACGACGACATCGACGCCCCGGCCATCGCCTGGGCCGGCGTGGGGGTCGCCCCCGCCGGGAGCATGCCCGCGGCCTTGCAGGCGTCCGCCTTCATCCCGGTCCGGCCCGCCGGCCTGGGCGCCGTCCGCGAGGTGTGTGAACTGATCCTTGCCGCCCAGGGTCGCCTATCTGCCCCGTGACCGCTGCCGACGGCAAACTTCCCTGATACCCACGCCCCAGCACTGAATGAAACCCGGCCCGCCTTCCGTGCCTTTCGTTGTCTTCCGACAAACCTGGAGGGGGCTCCTGTGTCTCTTGTCCGCCGCCGCCATTCCGGCCTACGCCCAAAGCGCCACCCAGATCTCCGCCAACACCCCCATCATCAACTTCCGCCTGCCCGCCTTCACCCCCACCGGCCACCGGTCCTGGCTGATCCGCGGCTCCGAGGCCATCGTGCGCAACCCGGACCTGATCGAGGTGCGGGAGTTGGCCCTGTCGGTGTTCTCCGGCGACGCCACAGAGCGCATCGAGACCATGATCCTCAGCCCGCTGGCCCAGGTCGCCCCGGCGGATCAGATTGCCCGGGGAACGGAATCCCTCCGGCTGATCAACGACGCCTTGGAGGCCACCGGCATCGGTTGGGAATATGTCTACCGGGAGAAAAAGGTTTCCCTCCACCGCTCCGTCCGCGTAACCATCCATGGCGAGCTGAAAGACCTGCTGAAATGATCCCCCTCCCCCGCGTCCTCCGCCTATTGCCTTTCGGCCTGCTGCTGGCCGCCGCCCTGCCCGCGGCCGTCGAGGAGACGGTCACCACCATCACCAGCGATGGGGAAGCCCAGATGATCAGCACGGACAAGGAGACCACGATCACTTTTCAGACGAATGTCGTGGTCATCGGCACCAACCTCAGGCTGACCTGCGACTACCTGCAGGTGGTGGTGCTCCGCACCGGCGATCCCACCGCCACGATCGGCCACCCCGATAAATTCCGCTCCTTGCTCGCCACCGGCAACGTCCACCTCGTCCAAGGCGACCGCGAGGCCGCCTGCGGGCGGGCCGAGGTGCTGCCCGCCCAGAATCAGATCGTCCTGACCGACAGCCCCGTGATCGTCGACCACGACCAAAACACACGCATCGCCGGCGAAAAAATCACCCTGCTCCGCGGCCAGCGCCAGGTCTTCGTCGAGAAACCCCGGCTCAGCGGCCCGCCCATGAAAGACCCGGGCTACGACAAGGAAAACAAGGCGGCCGACACACCGCCTGCCCCGAAAGCGCCGTGAGCGAGCCTTCCTCCCGCTCTTCCCCGTCCCGCCGCGGCCAGTGTCCGTGCCACCCGCCCGGCTGCCGCCCGCCGGCCCCCCTCCGGGGCGGGCGAGAGCTCCAGCCCGCCCGATGACCGACCCGGAGCACAGGCCTCAGCCCCATCAGCCGCCGCCGGCACCGGCGGAAATCCATACCGCCGGCCTCGT
>CAISJA010000240.1 GCA_903885525.1 uncultured Opitutaceae bacterium | reverse complement strand
TTCCTGGATGGTCAGCGTTTTCCCGCCGGCCGGCAGGCTGCGGCCCGCGGAACGCGCCGAAGCCAGCAGCCTCAGCTCCGCGAGGGGGAATTGGCGCGCGTGCAGCAGGGCAATCAGTTCTTGACCCACTGCGCCGGTGGCGCCGACGATGCCGACTCGATAGGATTTATTGCTCACGTGAAAAAGAGGTATGAACGGGCCAAGGAAAAGCAGGGCGCCCTCGGCTGCAAGCCGGCAGAGCGTCTTATCGTCGTGTCCATCGCCCGCCAGCTGCTGGGCTGGTACACCCGGGACGGACTGGTGCAATCCCACGTGATCTCCACCTCCCTGCGTCCGCCCAGCAACGTCCGGGACTCCCTCGGGACGCCGCGCGGGCTGCATGAGATTGCCGAGAAACATGGGGCCGGGACCCCGCCGGGCATCGTGTTTCGCAACCGCGTCAGCACCGGCCGGCATTTCGGGGAGTTCGGGCCGGAGGAGCAGGCGCGCAACCTGATCACGACCCGCATCCTTTGGCTGCGCGGACTTGAGCCCGGGATCAACGCCGGCGGGGAAATCGACACCTACGGGCGGTACGTGTACATCCACGGCACGAATCTGGAGCACCGGCTCGGGCAGCCGCAAAGCCATGGCTGCATCCTGATGTCCAACCAGGGCATCATCGAGCTGTTCGACGCCGTGCGGGTGCACGATCCGGTCTGGATCGAGGACTGAGGGCCGGGCATCGGACACCCGTCGACCCGATCACCCCGGCCGGCGGGATGCGAAACAGGGGGGCGCTTACTCGTCGATGAAGGCGGTGTCGGAGGGCGCGGGCTGAGTCACCTTGCTCCGTTTGGGGATCTCCAGCCGGGCCACCGGGGCTGATCCCTGGCCATTTTCCCCCAGTTTCGGAGTCACGACCAATTTGCCGGGGTCGGCATGCGGCGCCGGGGCGGCGCTGGCCGCGGAGGCCTGGGTGTGCCCGTGCACCATGCCCATGAGATTGCCGACGGCCGCCTTGACCTGGGCCGACTGCTGCTGCAGCTCCTGCGCGGAGGAGGCGGACTGCTGGGCGAGGGCCGCGTTCTGCTGGGTAATCTGGTCCATGCCGGCGACGGCATTGTTGAGTTGGCTGATGCCTTCGCTCTGCTCATGGGAAGCCTGGGCGATGCCGCCGACCATCTCGTCGAGCTGGCGGATGCGCTCAACAATGGCGTCGAGACTGGAAGCGACCTTGCCGCTGATGGTGACGCCCTGCTCGCTCTTGGCGGAAGCGTCGGCGATCTTGGAGGCGGTTTCCTTGGCGGCTTGGGCAGAACGCTGGGCCAGGCTGCGGACCTCCTCCGCGACCACCGCAAAACCGGCGCCGGCCTCGCCGGCCCGGGCGGCTTCAACCGCGGCATTGAGGGCGAGGATGTTGGTCTGGAAGGCGATCTCGTCGATCGTCTTGATGATCTTGGAAATTTCCGAGGAAGAGGTCTGGATGGCGGTCATCGCCCCCTTCATGGCGGCCATGTCCCGGGCGCCGGCGTCAGCGGTGTTGCGGGCTTCGGCGGCGAGGGATTTGGCCGACTGCGCCCCTTCGCTGTTCCGCTGGGTCATGCTGGCCATCTCGTGCAGGGAGGCGCTGCTCTCCTCCAGCGACGCAGCCTGGCGGCTGGCCCCCTCGGACATCGACTGGGAAACCTCGGAGACGGTCAAGGCCGCGGCATGGGTCTGGGTGGACTCGGCGGCCAGCTCGTCCGCGATGCGGGCGATCGGCCGGGTGATGCTGCGGATGACGAACCAGGCGGCAATGATGCCGAGGATGGAGCCGCCGATGGTGCAGGACAGCACGAGCACTTCGTTCGTCCGCTGCTCGTCCTTCATGCGCTGGGCGATGCCGCCCTGGAATTCCGTGACGGAAGTGCGGACTTTGGTGAGCGCGGCCGTGAATTGCGGGGCGATCTTGCTGAGCTTGGCACCGATCAGCTCGTTGCGCCCGCGCTTGAGGTCGATGATGCTTTGCAGGGCGATGACATACGCGTCGGTGGCCGCGTTCAGGGTGACGAGCAGGGCGTCTTTGGTTTCGTCCTTGAGAGAGGCATCCATCTTGACCAGCTCCTCCTGATCCTTGGCCAGATGATGGGCTGCGGCATCGACACTCTTGATGCTTTCCTGGGCCGCGGCGGCGTAGTCATCCCGGCCCGTGAGCAGGTAGGAATTGGTCAGGCTGCTGCACTGGAAGTAGGCCTTGAGGGCATTGGAGACCTTAAACGCGCCGTTCATGTCGCCGTTGTTTTTGGCGTCGCTCAGGGTTTTCTGCAAAGTCTGCGCGATCGCATCCCCCTGGGGGGTCAACTGCCCCTGGACCACGCTGTCAAGCCGCCGGGTGTTGTCGACCACCTGGCGGAAGGTCTGGTCGTAGTCGCCCAGCAGCTTTGCCGCCTCGGCCAGCTGGGCGGCGCGGGTGGGGTCGGTGATGACCTTGGCGGCGGAGGCCAGCCCCTGGTCGAGCTGGGCCTTCGCCTCCTCGTAGCCTTTGACGGCGGCGGCGCTGGCACCCGGCTCGGCGGCCAGAAATTCATTCACGCGGATCTTGAGCTCCAGCATGGAGGACTCCACCACCGCCGCGGTGTGCGTCTCCTGCGCGCTGCCGGCAAAGAGGGCCAGCTTGCGGCCGGAAGCGCCCAGGGCGAGCCACGCCGTGGTGGCGATGATGCCGAGCAAAATGAAGACGAGCGTAAAGCCGAGGGCGATCCTGCGGCCAATCGTGAGCGATCCGAGGGGCATCTTGAGTGGGGGTCGGGAAGAATGGGGACGGACACCGGTCAGTCGTCCTTGATGTTAAACTGGATTGGAATGTTGATCCGCAGGGGGACCGGGACGCCGCCCTTGTTTGCAGGCTTGAATTTCCATTTGAGGACGGCGTCGAGGGCGGGTTGGGAAAACTGCTCGTTGCTGGTCTTCACCACGCGGATGTCTTGCACGCCGCCCTTTTCATCGATCAGGCAGCTGACCGTCACGATCCCGGAAATGCCGATCCGCCGAAGATTAAAGGGGTAGTTCGGCGGAACCATGCGGACCGGAACGGGAGGCTCCAGGGTGCCATCGGCGCGCGCCGGCGGGCAGGCAAGGAGCAGCCCAGCCGCAATAAATGGGAGAAGCTTGATTTTCATGACTGCTTCACCGTTATCGACCCGCCCCATCCCGGCTTTAGGCAAAAATGCCCCGGGCAGACCGATCCCCTGCCCTCGCCCGGCCGGCAGCCTGCCGCCGGACACTGCCGGACAAATAAGATGATAAGGGGATTGCCCCATCGCCGCCACCGGGCACCTTCGCGCGAAGATGAATGCCGATCTGCCTTTGAGCCGACTTTCCCGTGCCTGCGCCTGGAGCGCGATCGTGCTTGGATTCCTGAGCCTGCTGGTGGCGTGGCTGCACCCGGACTGGCTCCCCAGCCGCGGTTCGTGGCAGTGGCTCATGAGCCCCAACAGCGCCCTTTTCCTGGGATTGAGCGGACTCTCCCTCCTATGGCAGCAGGGAGCGCCGGGGACGACGGCAGCCCGCGCCGGGCTCGGACTGGGGTGGCTGATTTTTCTGGGCACCGCGGCTGTGCTGCTGGAGCATACGGCGGGAATCCACCTTGGGATCAACGCCATCCTGCTGGCGGAGCCCACCCCGGCATTTGCTTCCTCCTCGCTGCTCCCGACGAACACCGTGCTGCCCCTCTGCTTCACCGGGCTGGCCCTGGTCTCGCTGGGCCTGAAACGGCGCTCCTGGTTCACCCTCAATAGCTGGCTCGGATGGGTCATACTCAACTTTGCCCTGCTGAATTGGATCGGCGCGCTGCTGAGCCTGCAGCGGCCGCTGCGGATCTCGGCCCTCGGCTCGGCCGGCCTGATCCTGCTCGGCACCGGCCTGGTCTGCATCCGGTTGGAAGTCACCGTGCGCGGGTTGTTCCGGGGGACGCAAACGCTGGGGCTGCCCTCGCTTTGGCTGGCCCTGGTGGGCCTCGTCGTTCCGCTGGGGCTCTACGTGGCCGCGTTTCGCCTGTTGGAGCCGCTGGCCCCGCAATTGCACGAGCTGCTGCTGTTGGTCACTATCCTCTACGGCGCGATCCTGCACGGGACCTTCACCCTGTCGCTGCGCCAGATGGATATCCTCGACGGGCAGAGGCGCACCGCCGAAGGCTCGCGCGACGCCCTGATGGCCCGCCTGCAACAACAGGCCGCGAGTCTCGAGCGGCAGGTGGCCGATCGCACCCACCTCCTCAACGAAACCAACGAGCGGCTGCAACTGGCCCTCCGCTCGAGCAGCTTCGGGGTCTGGGACCTGGACATCACCACCCAGCAGCTGGTGTGGGACAAGCGGCAACTCGAAATCTACGGGCTGAAACCGGCCGAATTCAATGGCGACCGCCGGTGCTGGCTGAGCCTGATCCACCCGGAAGACCGCGAACGCATGCGCAAGCTGGAGGCGCAGGTGCTCGAATCCGCCGACGTTTACAGCTACAACTTCCGCATCATCCGGCCCGACGGTGCCATCCGCGAGATTGAAGCCCACGGTTATGTGCAGCGCGACGCCCGGGCGGCGGCGCTGCGGGTCATCGGCATCAACCGCGATGTCACCAGCGAGCGCGAACACGCCCGCGCCGTCGATGCCCTCAACCAGCGGCTGCAATTTGTGCTCAACGCCACCGGTTATGGCGTATGGGAATATGATCTGGGCCGAAAAATCATCCTCCGCGACGACCACATGCTGAGATTCTACGGACGGACCCGCGCCGAAATGAGCGGTGAGCTGGCGGAATGGGAGCGCCAGGTCCACCCCGAGGATCTGCCCGAGATACAGCACCAGTTCCGCGAGCTGATCGCCGGCCGGATCGACCGTTTCCACCACCAGTACCGCATCGTACGGCCCGATGGCTCCCTCCGCTGGCTGGAATCCCAGGGCTATGCGCTGCGGGATCCCGTCGGCCAGGCCCTGCGCCTCATCGGCCTGGCCTGCGATGTCACCACCACCCGCGAGCTGCGCGAGGAACTGCGGATCACCGAAGAGCGCTGGCACCTCGCCATCTCCAGCAACAACGACGGCGTCTGGGACTGGGATATCCCCAGCGGCGAGGTGTTCCGGGACGACCGCTGCCTGGAAATCGTCGGCTACCAGCGCGGCGAGCTGCCCGCCGACCGCCATATCTGGCAGAACATTGGGCATCCGGAAGATGCGCCGGCCACGAACCAGGCGCTGGCCGAATACCTGGCCGGCCGGCTTCCCCTCTATCAGAGCGAATACCGGGTGCGCCACAAACTCGGGCATTGGGTCTGGATGCTGTCGCGGGGAAAAATCGTGGCCCGCGACAGCCTGGGTCAGCCGCTGCGGATGGTGGGGACCAAGACCGACATCACCGCCCGCAAGGAGATGGAAGAGCGGCTCCGCCACGGGGAGGAACTCTCCCTGCAGCTCGGCCGCCTCGCCCAGATCGGCGCCTGGGAATGGAACCTGGTGACGGGACTGCTCACCTGGTCTCCCGAGATGTACCGGATCCATGAGGCGGAGCTTGGCTTCAGCCCGACCGCCGAGAAAGCCCTCGATTTCTTTGCCGGCGAGGCGCGGCACACCATGTCCGAAGCCCTGCAGCAGGCCCTCGGCAACGGCGAAGGCTTCGACCTGGAACTCCCCTTCCGCACCGCCCGCCAACGCGAGCGCTGGGCGCGGTACTCGGACCAACTTTTGCATTGGTGTTTTTATACTTTTATCCTGCAAATTATAAAACACTTTTTATCATTGCATTTGCTCCG
>CAISJA010000239.1 GCA_903885525.1 uncultured Opitutaceae bacterium | reverse complement strand
CCTGCAGCACGGTTCGGAGAGTCGGGTTGAACAGGCTGAGCAGGACCAGCAGGTCGAAGAGGAGCAGCGGCCAGATATCCTGCCCGACGCGCCGCCCGAGGCCCGCTTCCCGGGGACGCAGCAGAACCAGGGACAGCAGAAACAACGCCATGCCAGCCGTGCCCCAGACTTGGAGCCAGAGGCGCGCGCCCGGCGATTGTCCGCCGAAGGCCCAAGCTGTCACTATGCCCAGGATGGCGGAGTGATACAGCACGACCCAGTCGAGGAACCGGGGCGGCGCGGAACGCGGAAACGCAGAAGCGTTGGCCCGGGCGTGCGCAGGAGATGGGCCGGTGTCAGCCACGGGCAAGATGACGGTAGAAATCCAGGGTGAGCCGGGCGGCGCGTTCCCAGGTAAACTCGCGGGCCGCCCACTGCCGGGCGTTCCGACCGAGGGAAGCCAGTTCCGCCGGCGAGGCGGCGAGCAGCGCGTCCAGGGCCGGGGCAAAACCAGGCCAGGCGACGCAACGGCCGGCATCCACACGATCGAGTTCCCGCCAAGGGGTGGTGTCCGTGACGAGGGCCGGGACTCCGGCGGCGAGAGCTTCGGCGATGACGAGGCCGAAATTTTCCGAGTGGGAGGGCAGGAGGAACAATTCGGCGGCGGCAAATGGTTGGGGCAGGCCGGTGGAATCCACCACCCGGATGCTGTCGCCGTGAGGGAGGGCGGCGGCTTCCGCGGCGAGGGCGGCGGCCTGATACTGCTCGGGCAGCCCCGCCACGAGCAGCATCCAATCTCCGCGCGGCCGGGACCCCCACACCGCCATTAGTTCCCTGACCCTTTTTTTGTCATGAAAGCGCGAATAAAAGAGCGCCACCCGGCGGCGCGCCAGTTCCGGGAAGGTGTTCAGCCAGCTCTGCCGCCGGGCGTGCAGGGCGGACTCCTCCGGCAGCTCGACCCCGTTCGGGGCCACGCAGACCGGCTGGGTGAATCCAAGGCGGCGGATGGCGGCGGCCTCCTCCGCGCTGGTGGCATGCCACCCGGCGGCCGCGGCGAAAGCTCCGGGGTGGACGAGGAGTTCGGCCAACCGTTTCCGCCAGCGATGATGCTCCAAGGCCCAGCCGCTGAACATGCCGCGGGGGGAGATGACCAGCGGGCAATCGTGCTGCCGGGCCGCTTCCCGGGCATAGCGGAGGGGCAGGAGCCAGAGGGCATGGTGGTGGAGGCAATCGACCGGCTCGGCGAGGAGTTGCCGGCGCAGACGCCGGGAGCGGCAGAGCCGTTGCGGCCATTCCCGGGGATGCAGGGAAATCCGGGCCTGGTCCGGTCCGGTTTCCGGCCGGGCCTGACGGGGATCCCACGTCGAGAGCAAGCGGATCGAGGGATTGGCGGCCGCCTGGGTGTTGGCCAGGGCGCGGACCGACCGGGACGGTCCGCCGTGGCGCTCTTCCAGGCTGGGGACGACATGGCAGATTCGCATGGCGGATTCAGCTCGGCTCGGCCCGGGGCTTGATCGGCTTGCAGGGATGGCCGGCGCAGACCATCCGGGCCGGCTGATCGCGCACCACCACCGCACGCGCACCAATCACGCATAACTCCCCGATCCGGACGCCGGGTCCGACAAAAACATCGGCACCCAGCCAAGCGTTCGCTCCGATGTAAATGGACCGGGCGACCAGCGGCATGTCCCAGCGGTTGAAATCGTGCGTGCCGGCACAGAGGTGGCAGTATTGGGAAAGGTTGGCACCATAGCCCACGTAGATGGGGGCGAGATTGTACACCCTTACCATCGGACCGAGCATGGCCCGGGGCTCCAGCGTCAGCCGCCAGGGAAAGGTGACTTGGACGCTGGGAAAGACGACCACCTGCCCCGGGGCAGGGATGGTCGCCCCGAACAGGCGCAGCAGCCAGGCCCGGAAGGCGTGCAGCGGCCGGGGGCTCCACCGGAAGAGCGTGCTTTGCACCAACAGCCAAAGCCAGCGGCGCAGGACTTCGCGGCGCGGATACGGGGTGGCGCAATGACGGCCGAGATAGGGGGCTTCGGGAGGCATGAACCGTGTCTAGGTCTGCGGCGGTTGCGGGTCAACGGCGGCCAGCTGAGCGAAGTCGGCCAGCAGGGCGTCGCCAAACCTCGGGAAATCGTAGCGCCGGGTGTCGTCCCGGGCCTGGCGGGCGAGGCGCTGCCGGAGGGCGGTGTCCTCGAGCAACCGCTGCAGGGCCGCCGCGAGGCGGGCGGGAGCATCCGGGGCGGAGTGATCGAACACCAGCCCGTTCACGCCCTCCGTCACGAAGTCGCGGAAGCAGCGCAAGCCCGAGACGACAGGCACGGCCCCGGCGGCCATGGCCTCGGCGACCGCCACGCCGAAGGTTTCACCCTCCTCCGCCAGGCTCGGGTAGCAGAACACATCGATGCGTTGATACACTTGCGCCAGCCGGTGCCCGTCGAACTGGGGCTCGAGCAGATGCCACTGGCCGGGACGGAGTGCGCCGGCCAATTGGCCCGTGAGTTGGGACAAATACTCCTGCCCGGAGCCGCCGCGGGCGGTGTCCGAAGGTCCGCACCAAAGGATTTCCCAGGGCGGCAGGCCCGGACGGGAGGCGAGCAGCCGCAAGGCGTCGGCCAGCAGGGAGAGGCCCTTCTCATGGTGAAGGCGGCCGACGAATCCGAGACAGACTTTGGCCGGTGAATCGCGGCGGGGCAGCCAGGGTGGAGTCGGACCCAGCGCAGACGCCAGCAGCGACCAGTGGATCGGGTAACCGGTGGTGCGGAGGAGGGGAGCGAGACCCGGACTTTCTTCCTGGAGCTTTTCCCGGACGAAGTCGCTTGGGGCCAGGACGCGGGCGAGGTGGCGGTAGTGGCGGTATTGCCCCTTGGGCATCCGTCCGCACATGAGCACCACCCGGCCGGCGGCCGGCCGGCACCGCCCGAGCCACAGAGGCAGGGCGACGGCATGGCACACTACGATGTCGGCGGGCGGCAGCGCGCGGTAAACGCGCCAGCTCCAAAACAAATCCAGCAGGAGATTCTGCCACAGTCTCGGGCGGTGGTCATGCCCGGGGAGCCGCCGATGCCTGACCCCGGCGAGGGTTTCCTCCCCGGGAAAACCCGGCCAGCGCCGGGACAAGCTGACGACGGCATGCCCGCGGGCGGCGAAGTGCTGCCCGAGGGCATGCCAGGTTTTTTCGGTCGACCCGCCGCTGACCGGAGGCACCGGCAGGAAAAAACCATTGACGAGGGTGACGCGCATCAGAGGCGGGCGGCGAAGGCGGGGCGACTCAGGATGGCCAGCAAGCCCGCGGTGGCCTGACCGTAGGTGTAGGCGGCGATGCGCCCGGCCAGATTGCCCCGCAGCCGGGCGAGTTCATCCGGCGGGCACCGCAGCGCGCTGGTGACGGCGGACACCAGGGCGGTGAAATCCCCGGCGGCGAAGACCCAGCCGGTTTCGCCCGGCCGGACCAAGTCAGGCTGGCAACCGACGAGATCGGAAACGAGGCAGGGCACGCCCATGTG
>CAISJA010000238.1 GCA_903885525.1 uncultured Opitutaceae bacterium | reverse complement strand
GGTGGCGCCGAGCTCCATCATGGCCTGATTGTGCGTGCCGGATTGGCTGCCCACGATCAGCCGGTCGGCGAGGGGCGTGAAGAATTTTGCCGCCGCGGAGCCGTCGCGGAACAGCCGGCCCTCGCCGGTGAGGCGGGCCAGGATGCGCACGACGTTGCCATCGACGCAGGCGGCGGGTTCGGCAAAGGTGATGCTGGTGATGGCGGCGGCCGTGTAGGGGCCGATGCCGGGCAGCTCGCGCCACTCCGCCGGGGTCCGCGGCGGAGTGGCGCGGGCGGCGAGGATCTGGGCGAGCTGGAGGAGGCGGCGGGCGCGGGAGTAATACCCGAGCCCCTCCCAGAGCTTGAGCACCCTCGCCTCGGAGGCCGCGGCGAGCGCGGCGAAGTCCGGCCATTCGCGCAGCCACCGGTTGAAATAGGGCAGGGCGGTGGCCACCTGGGTCTGCTGCAGCATCAGCTCCGAAACCACGGTCTTGTAGAGCGAAGGCTCCTGCCGCCAGGGCAGCGGCCGCTGCGCCGTGCGGTACCAGCGGTGCAGGGCGGACTGGAAACCGGTGCGGGAGCCGACGAGGGATGCCGGGGAAGGGATGGCCACACAGAGGCTCTAAAAGACGCGAAGCCGGGGGCAATGAAAGACTCCGCAATTTTTGGTGTGTTTTTGCGCCATTTTGTGGCCATCTACCAGCATGGCCACCAAGCCGGACCCAGATTCCGACGCACCGAAGCAGCTCACCACTTACACCATCAAGCTCGATGACGCGCAGATGGCGAAGCTGCGCGATGCCTGTGCGGCCCGGCATTGGGAGACGGCGGACGTCGACTACGCGCGCTTCGCCTTCAAGGGGCCGAAGGTCAACGTCACCGCCTACCTCAGCGGGAAAGTGGTCGTGGCCGGGAAGGAGACGGAGGATTTTGTGCAGAACGTGATCGAGGCCGAAGTGACCGGCGCCGCGCGGCTCGGCTACGACGAGGTGCACCATCCCGAGTGGTTCGAGGCGCACGCCGGCCTCGACGAAAGCGGCAAGGGCGACCTCTTCGGCCCGGTCGTGACGGCCACCGTGATCGCGGAAAAGCCCGCGATCCTCGCCTGGATGAAGGCCGGGGTGCGGGACAGCAAGACCATCGCCGATCCGCAGATCCTCAAGCTCGCCGACCTGATCCGGTCCACGCCCGGCGCCGTGGCGGAGACCTGTTTCTGCGGGATGGCGAAATACAACGAGCTGATGCTCAAGCCCCGCGCCAACCTCAACCGCCTCCTTGCCTGGCAGCACGCGATCGCGCTGGAGCGGGCGTTGCAAAAGAAATGGGTGCCGCGCGGCCTCCTCGACCAGTTCACCAAGCAGCCGCTGGTGCAGAAGGAGCTGGTCCGGCGCGGCGTGACGCGCTTCCAGCTCGACATGCGCACGAAGGCCGAATCCGACCCGGTGGTGGCCGCCGCCTCGGTCGTCGCCCGGGCCGAGTACGTCCGCCTCATGCACGGGCTGTCGCTCGAGTTCGGGGAGCGGCTGCAAAAGGGTGCCGGAGCGCAGGCCAAGGCCCAGGCGGCGGAGATCATCCAGCACCTCGGGGCCACGGCGCTCGGACGCTTTGCCAAGCTCCATTTCCGCACCAGCTACGAGGTGGTGGCCGCGGCGGGCAAGCTCGGCGAGCTGCCCCTGCCGCCGCCCCGGGAGAAGACGGAGTGGAAGTCCGACTGAGCCGCCGCCCATGCCCGCCAAACGCCGCCAGCTCCGCGGATTCGACCTCAAGCAGCTCCAGGGCGTTGACAGCCTGATCGGCGTGGACGAGGCCGGGCGCGGCGCCCTGGCCGGTCCGGTGGTGGCGGCGGCCGTGCTGGTGAACCGCGATTTTCTGGAGGGCCGCTGGGCGGCGCTGAAATCCGGCCGGGTCAACGATTCCAAGCAGCTCTCCGCTCCGCAGCGCGAGGAACTGTGGGCCGAGTTCGAGGAGCTGGCCGGCCGCGGGCAGATCCACGCCCACGCTGGCACCGCCGGCGTGGCGGAGATCGAGACCCTGAACATCCTCGGAGCGACCAAGCTGGCCATGCGGCGCGCCCTCGAGGGCATCTATCCGCCCGCGGCGTTCGAGGTGAAGGAGCCGCCGGACCTGTTTGCCAGCGAGGCGGAGAAAAGCGCCTTCCAGCCCACGGTTTCCAGCCGCATCCTGATCGACGGCCTGCCGCTGCGGCATTTCCCCTACCCGCACCAGGGCGTAGTCAGCGGCGACGCCCGTTCGCTCTGCATTGCGATGGCCTCCATCATCGCCAAGGTGACCCGCGACCGGATGATGGATGAGCTGGACCGGCAGCACCC
>CAISJA010000237.1 GCA_903885525.1 uncultured Opitutaceae bacterium | reverse complement strand
TCCCGCCCCGGCCGCGCCGCCTCCGCAGGAAAATCTCGACGAAGACGTCCCGTTCTGAGCGGCCGTCCCCCTCCTTTACTCAAACACTACCAACTCAGTCCGAACATGGCTCATAACGAAGTTCTCCTCCTCCAACCGGTCGACGGCCTTGGCGCCGAAGGCGACCAGGTCAAAGTCCGCGCCGGCTATGCGCGCAATTTCCTCCTGCCCCAGGGCAAGGCGGTGCCGCTCACCATCTCCAACCGCAAGCAGGTCGAGGCCCTGAAGAAGGCCCGCGCCCTCCGCGAAGCCAAGGAACTCGACGGCGCCAATGAACTGGCCAAGCAGCTCGCCAAGACCAATCTGGCCATCGCTGTGAAGACGGGCGAGGGCGGCAAGCTCTTCGGTGCCGTCACCACCAACGACCTCCACGACAAGCTCACCGCCGCCGGCATCACGATCGAGAAACGCCGCATCCACCTCGGCCAGCCGGTCAAGACCCTCGGCAAGCACGAGGTGAAGATCAAGCTGCACCCCGAGGTCACGGTCGAACTCTCGTTCGAAGTCGTTTCCGAAAATCCGATCGAGCCGGTCAAGTCGTAACGTCCGCCCGACGTTCGACCCCTCTCCGGACATGGCCAAGCCGCCTTCGGCCACCTCCTCGCTCCCCGCGGGTCTGCCGGACCGTTCCCCGCCGCATTCTCCCGAGGCGGAGGAACACGTCATCGCCTGCTGCCTGCTCGACGGCAGCGATACCATCGCGCGCTGCCTGGAGGCGCGCCTCAACGCCGAGGCCTTTTATTCTCCGGCCAACCGGCTGCTCTTCGAGACGATGGTGGAGATCTATCAGAAGAGCCCGCCCGTCTCGCTGGAAATCCTCGCCGAGGAACTCACGACCCGCCGCCAGCTCGAGGCGGTGGGTGGATTCCCGTACCTCATGCAGGTTACGAGCCGGATCCCGACCACCGCCCATGCCGGCTACTTCATCGAAAAGGTGCGCGAAAAGCACCTGCTGCGCGAGCTGATCAAGACCGCCACCGGGGCGGTGGAGCAGTGCTACAGCTTCTCCGGCGGGCTGGAAGAATTCGTCGACAAGGTGGAGCAGGAACTTTTCACGGTCACGCAGGACCGCGTCAGCGACAGTGCCGAGGAGATCAAGGAGTCGATCAAGGAGGCCAATGCCGTCATCGCCAAGCTGATGATGAAGAAAGGCGAGCTCACCGGCGTGACTTCCGGATTCAAGGACCTCGATGCCATGACCTTCGGCTTCCAGAAGCAGGAAATGATCGTGGTCGCCGCCCGCCCTTCCATGGGCAAGACGAGTTTTGCGCTCAACATCGCCGAGGCGGCCGCCCTGCCCAAGCCCGGGAAGGGCGATCCCGTGCCGACCTTGGTCTTCTCCCTCGAAATGAGCTCCTCCCAGCTGGCCCTGCGCATGTTGTGCTCCCGCGCCCGGGTGAACCTGAAGCTCCTGCGCGACGGCCTCGTCAGCCGGGACGGCCGCGAGGTCAATGCCCTCGGGCAAACCGCGGAGGAGTTCAAGAAGGCTCCCATCCTGATCGACGACTCGAGCAATCTCACGATCATGGAAATGCGGGCCAAGTCCCGCCGCATCTACGCGCGCAAAAAGCTTGGCCTGATCGTGGTCGATTACCTCCAGCTCGTGAGCGGCAGCGACCCCCGCGCGCCCCGCGAACAGCAGGTGGCCGAGGTTTCCCGCGGATTAAAAGCGATGGCCAAGGAACTGGATCTGCCAGTCATAGTCCTAAGCCAGCTCAACCGCTCGTCCGAGAAGGAGAACCGCACCCCGCGTCTGTCGGACTTGCGGGAGTCCGGCTCGATCGAGCAGGATGCCGACGTTGTCCTCATGCTTTCCCGACCCAAAGATTCCGATGAACGCTTCCAGACCGCCGCCGGGGCGGCCGACTTAATCGTTGCCAAACAGCGCAACGGGCCGGTAGGTGATTTGAAGCTAACTTTCCTCCAAGAGATTACGCGCTTTGAAAACTTCACATCGTAACCCGGTCTCCCGGGTTCTCCTCCTTCTCTTTGCCTGCGCCGTCTTCACGGCGGGGCTCTTCGCGCAGCAAGACCCCTCGGCGGGTCAGCCGCCGGGGCCGGCCCCAAAGATCGGCACCATCACCATCAAGTTCGTGGGCGTCTCCAACGTCAGCGAGCAGGTGGTCCGGGCCAACATGGCGCTGCGCGAAGGCCTCGACCTCGATGAGGCCGTCATCGACCGCGACATCCGCTCCCTCTACAAGACCGGCCTTTTCGAATTCATTGAGGTCAAGCGCGAGAATACGGCGAACAACGGCGTCAATCTGCGCGTCGAGGTCACGCCGAAGTATCGGGTCCTTGCCATCAAATACGTCGGCAATAAGTCCTACAAGGAAAGCCGCCTGAAGAAAGAGATCAAGAGCACCCCCAACGGTGCCTTGGACGAACGCCAGGCCAAGGACGACGCCCAGAAGATCTACGAGTTCTACCAGAAAAACGGCTATAACCAGGCCCAGGTCAGCTACACGGTCGACCGCAACCGCAGCACCGGCTTCGGCACTATCACCTTTAAGGTCCATGAGGGCGACCGGGTCCGGATTTCCGGCATCCGCTTCATCGGGAACGATCACGTCAAGGCCCGCCGCCTCACCAAGCAGATGGAGACCTCCACCTGGCACATGTTCTCCTGGCTGACCGGGGGCGGCCGCTTCAAGGACGACGATTTTGAGACGGACCTCGACAAGGTCCGCGACTTCTACAAGGAGCAGGGCTACCTCGATGTCGATATCGCCGAGGATAAGATCACCTTCGACTATCCTTCGCCCGGCAAGCTGATCATCACCATCCGGGTCAACGAAGGCCGCCTGTATCGCATCGGCGACATCACTTTCACCGGCAATAAAATCCACCCCTCCGCCCTCCTGCATCTCGTCCTCAAGCAAAAGAAGGGCCTGGTCTTCCGTCCCTCCAAGCTCGACAAGGATGTGGAGAACCTGGAGGACTTCTACGGCCGCGACGGCCACCTCGACACGCGCGTGCACGCCGTGCGCAAGCCCAACCTCCAGACCGGCGACATCGACTTGGGATACACGATCGAGGAGGGCGAAAAATATCAGGTCGAATCGATCAAGATCGAGGGCAACACCAAGACGAAGAGCACCGTCATCCTGCGCGAGCTGGCCCTCGGGCCGGGCGACGTCTTTGATTCCGTCCGCATGAAAATCTCGAAGCTCCGGCTCGAGAACACCCGCTTCTTCGAGGACGTCAACGCGACCTCCGAGACGACCAACATCCCCGGCCGCCGCAACCTGAAGATTGTCCTGAAGGAAGCCCGCACCGGCAACCTGACCTTCGGTGCCGGCTTCAGCTCGCTGGAGAAAGCCGTCGTCTTCACGGAACTGACGCAGTCCAATTTCGACCTCTTCAACCGCCGCTCCTTCTACCAAGGTGCCGGGCAGAAATTCCGCATCCGCCTGCAGCTCGGCCAGCAGTCCAGCGAAGCCATCCTCGCGTTGGAGGAGCCCTGGTTCCTGCAGCGCGAACTCGCTCTCGGCGGCCAAGTCTTCCGCACTTCGTCCGACTACTCCAGCGCCTATTACCAGGAAATCCGCTACGGCGCGCAAATCTACACCCGCAAGCGGCTCTTCGGCCTGGTGGAAGGGAACCTGTCCTACACCTATGAGGTAGTGGACATCCGCAGCGTCGATCCCACCGCTTCCGCCCTGATCCAGGCGCTGTCCGGCAAGCAGCACGTCTCCAAGATGGCCTTCTCGCTCGTGCGCGACACCCGCGACAAGATCATCAACACCACCAATGGCAGCCGCTCGGAACTGGTCACCGAGCTGGCCGGCGGCCCGCTGGCCGGCGATGTGAGCTACTACCGCCTCGAGTACCACGGCGCCGAGTACCTGCCCATCTTCTCCTTCCACAACCAGGTGCTCTCCCTCCTGGGCCGCGCCGGCGTGGTGGAGAACTTCGGCGGCAGCAGCACTGTCCCGCTGTACGACCGCAATTATCTCGGCGGGCCCCAGACCCTCCGCGGCTTCGAGTTCCGCATGGTCGGGCCGAAGGACAATCTGGGCGAACCGATCGGGGGCAAGTCCTACGGCTTCTTCAGCGCCGAATACAATGTTGATATCGTGAAACCCATCCGCTTCGCGGTGTTTTACGATGCCGGCTTTGTCAATTCGGCGGCCTACGACTTCAATCCCCGCGACTACAACGATAATTTCGGCTTCGGCCTGCGCCTGTTCGTGGCCGGGGCCCCGCTCAGCCTCGATTTTGGTATTCCCCTCCGGGGCGATCACTACAATAAGAAGGGCAGCCAGTTTAACTTTTCTTTCGGTACCCGTTTCTAATCCAGTTTAACCCAAAATGAACAAACTAATCCGTTCCCTCCTCACGTTCGGCGCCACCCTGGCGGTCGGACTCAGTCTGCAGGCTCAGCCCGCGGTCAAGCTGCTGGTCGTCGATATGGCCAAGGTCCTCGACAACCACTACAAGACCGAAGAGGCCCAGGCCAAGTTCAACGAAACCGCCCAAAAGGTGCAGGAGCAGTTGAACGACTATAAGAAACAGATCGACGCCATCGGCGAACAGGCCAAGGACCTGGCCGAGCAGTCCCGCAACACCGTGCTCACCGCCGAGGTGCGCAGCAAGGCCGAGCAGGACGCCCAGAAAAAGTACCAGGAATACCAGCAGCGCCAGTCCGAGGCCCAGACCTACGCCGGCAACAACCAGCGCGCGCTCCAGCAGCGGATGAAGAGCTACCGCGACATGATTTTTGAGGAAATCTCCAAGACCGTGCGCGACCTGGCCAAGGCCCGCGGCGCCACCTTTGTGATCGACAAGTCCGGCCCCACCATCCTGGGGATTTCGTCTGTGGTCTATTCCGATCCCGCTTACGATATCACCGACGAGGTTTTGAAGGAAGTGAACAAGGATCGTCCGGCCCCGGCCGCGCCCGCCGCTGCCGCCGCGGCGACCGCCCCTGCGGCTGCGACCCCGGCCCCGGCCGTGGCTCCGGTCCAATTCGTGGTGCCGAATGTGACGGCCAAGCCCGAAGATTCCAAGAAGCACAACTGATCTGCCCCCGGCCCTGTTCCCCCCGAACAGGGCCTTTTTATCGCTATGGAGGTCGCCTACCGTCCGGATGAAATCGCCCAGCTGGTCAACGCCCGCCGGGCGCTGGGCGGGAGCACGGCAACCATCCGGGACATCGCCTCCCTGCGGCAGGCGCAGGCCGGCGATCTTTCCTTCCTGGGCAACCAGAAGTACAAGGCGGAGGTGGCGGCGACGGCCGCGTCCGTCGTGCTGGTGCCCCTCGACTACGTCGGAGAGCCCAAGCCGGACCAGCTCTTTTTGTTTGTCGAGAACCCCTCCGTCGCGCTGGCGGGTTTTTGTGCCCGTCTGGAGCGGCTGCTCTGGCCGCGCCCGGCCCCGGGCATCCATCCGTCTGCCGCGGTGGCGCCGGGGGCGCAGGTGTCGGCCGAGGCCACCGTCGGGCCGCTCTGCGTGGTGGAGGAGGGCGCGGTGATCGGAGCCGGATCCATCCTGCACGCTTCGGTGTTTGTCGGCCGCCGGGCCCGGATCGGCGAGTATTGCTGGTTGCAGCCCGGCGTCGTGGTGGCCACCGAGTGCATCGTCGGGAACCGGGTGAGGCTGCAGCCCGGCGTCATCATCGGAGGGGACGGCTTCGGCTATGAATTTGTGCAGGGCCGGCACGAGAAAGTCCCGCAGATCGGCCAGGTGCTGATCGGCGACGATGTCGAGATCGGGGCCAACTCCACCGTCGACCGCGCCCGCTTCAGTCGCACCGTGGTGGGCGAGGGGACCAAGATCGACAATCTGGTGCAGATCGGGCACAACGTCGTCATCGGGCGGCATTGCATCCTGTGCTCGCAGGTGGGCGTTTCCGGCAGCACCACCCTGGAGGACTATGTGGTGCTGGCCGGCCAGGTCGGGGTCGGCGGGCACATCACGCTCGGCCAGGGCAGCAAGGCCGGCGGGCAGGCCGGGATCACCGCGGACGTCGCCCCCGGGGCCTACCTGAACGGGACGCCGGCCCTGCCCTTCATGCTGGAGCGCCGGTTGCAAATCCTGCACCAGAAGCTGCCCGAGCTGTTCAAGCGGGTGGAAAAATTGGAATCCCGGCCAGAATAGGCTTCCGCCCCGGCGCCAATCCTTTTAGCTCCGCGGCATGAGGGACACGCGGCTAAAAATCTTTTCCGGTTCATCCAATCGCGCGCTGGCGGAGCAGATCTGCCAGTCCATCGGCGTCCCGCTGGGGGATGCCACCGTGACGTGCTTTCCGGACGGGGAGTCCTTCGTCAAAATCAACGAAAACATCCGCGGGGCGGACGTGTATATCGTCCAGTCCACCTGTCCGCCGACCAACCATCACCTGATGGAGCTGCTCATCATGATGGATGCGGCGAAGCGGGCCTCCGCCGCCCGTATCACGCCCGTCATCCCTTTCTACGGATATGCCCGGCAGGATCGGAAGGACCAGCCCCGCGTGCCCATCACGGCCAAACTGGTGGCGAATCTGCTCGTGGCCGCGGGTGCCAATCGCGCGCTCACCATGGATCTGCACAGCCAGCAGATCCAGGGCTTCTTTGATGTGCCGGTCGACCACCTTTTTGCCTCGCCGGTCTTTTTCCAGTACCTCGCAACCAGGCGGCCCAACAAGCTCGTGGTCTGCTCGCCCGACGTGGGCGGCATGAAGATGGCTGCGGCCTATGCCGATGTCCTGGGCGCTTCGATGAGTCTGGTCGCCAAGAAGCGCGTCAACGCCACCACCGTCGAGGCGACCAGTCTGGTGGGCGAGGTAGCCGGCTGCGATGTCCTGCTCGTTGACGACATTACGGAAACCGCCGGCACCCTGACGGCGGCGGCGAAAATTCTCCGCGAGCACGGGGCCACCAGCGTGCGGGCCGCGGTCAGCCATGCGGTGCTGGGCGACGTGGCCTACGAGCGCCTCAAAGGCGGCTTGATTGATGAACTCATCACCACCAATTCGGTGCCGATCGATCCGAAGGGCCTGCCGATCACCGTCCTGAGCATCGCCCCGCTCCTGGGCGAGGCCATCCTCCGCATCAACAGCAATGAGAGCGTCACCAGCCTGTTCAAGATCAAGGGATTCTGAGCGGGGTTGCGGAACCGGGCCGGCCGGTTATGGTCCGAGCACGCATTCATGAAGACCAAAATTTTCCTTCTCCTCGTCGGTGTCGGCGTCGGCGGCCTCGCGTTCGCTGAGGCCCCGAAAAAGGCCGATAAGCCCGTCTTCCACCTGCCGCAGCTGAAGCTGGACACCTCCGCGCTGAACGAAGGCAAGGCCCCGGTGCTCTCCAGCTACGCCGATGTGCTGGAAGGCGTCAGACCGGCGGTCGTCTCTGTCTACTCCAGCAAAATCGTCCGCGAAGAGGTGCCCCAGCTCCTGCGGCAGCTCTACGGCCCGAATCTGCAGGGCCGCGAGCAGAAGCTGGAGGGGCTCGGCTCCGGCGTGATCATTTCTCCGGACGGCTACATTTTGACCAACAACCACGTCGTCGATGCGGCGGACGAGCTGAAGGTGGCGCTCAACGACGGCCGCGAACTGATCGCCAAGGTGGTGGGGACAGATCCCAAGACCGATGTCGCCATCATCAAGATCGAGGCGGACAAGCTGCCCGCCCTGACGCTCGCGGACAGCGACCGCGCCCGGGTGGGCGACATCGTCTTTGCCATCGGCAACCCGCTTGGCGTCGGCCAGACCGTCACCATGGGGATCATCTCCGCCACGGGCCGCCGCGTCGGCATCCTGTCCGAGGTCAAGGGCTATGAGGACTTCATCCAGACCGACGCCTCCATCAACCGCGGCAATTCCGGCGGCGCCCTCGTTGATGCCAAAGGTCGCTTGGTGGGCATCAATTCCGCCATCGTCTCACCCAATCAGGGCAGCATCGGCATCGGCTTCGCCATCCCCATCAATCTGGCCCGGGGCATCCTGGGGAGCCTGATCGAGAACGGTTCGGTAACCCGGGGTTATCTCGGTGTGAGCACCAATCCCGAGCCCATGAACGATGAGATTGCCGAATCGCTCGGACTTCCCCCCGGCACCCGCGGCGCGCTCGTGACCGCCCTCAATCCGGCGGATGGTCCTGCGGCCAAGGCCGGGGTCAAGCGGGGCGACGTGATCGTGGCGGTGAATGACAAGCCGGTCGCCACCAATGACGATCTGCGGTTGATCATCTCCCAAACGCCCCCGGGTACGAAGGTGAATCTCACCCTTATGCGCAAGGGCAAGTCCCAGACGGTGACGGCCACGTTGGGCTTGCTCGATGATGAGCAAAAAGCCGAGGTGGAGCTGCTCGCCGGGGTCACCCTCAAGCCGCTGACGGAGGAGCTGCGGCGCGAAGTCCGTCTCGCCGACGACATCGAGGGCGTGCTCATCACCGAAATTGATCCGCAGTCACCCTTTGCCCGGATATTCCCGGTGGGAGCCGTCATTGAAGAGATCAACGGCCGGCCTGTGGCCACGCTGGCCGACCTGAAAGCCGGGCTCACCGAGCGGCGCAACCGGGCGTTGATCTATTACCGGGGTCTCCAACGCTACGTGTTCTTCGGCGTGCGCTGAGGCGCCGCCGGCCTGCTCCTTCCCCCCACGACGCCTCCCGCCCGGAGGCGTTTTGTTCAACTGCCCGGCTTGCTGGCGGGCAGGGCGGCGAGCTCCGGCGGCAGTTGGTCGGCGGGGTAGGTGGGGTAGCTCATTTCCAGCAACGATACGCACGGCACGTTGAATCTGGCCTGCCCCTGGCTGCGGTCGACCAGCACGGCGACGCCGGTGGCCGTGCCGCCATGCGTGCGGATGAGTTCGAGGCATTCCTGGACGCGGCCGCCGCGGGTGATGACGTCCTCGACGACGAGCACCCGTTCTCCCGGGGCGAAGACAAACCCGCGGCGCAGCACGAGCAGGTTGTTTTCCTTTTCGGCGAAAAGAAAACGGCACCGGGCCTGGCGGGCCACTTCCTGGCCGATCACCAGCCCGCCCATCGCGGGGGCCAGCACGGTGTTGAAGGCCAGCCCGGCGGCCTTGTCCCGCAGCAGCGCACCCAGTCGCTCGACCGCCGGCATGGATTCGCAGACGCGAGCGCACTGGAAAAAATGTCCGCTGTGCAGGCCGGAGCGCAGGACGAAATGCCCCCGGAGCAGGGCTTTGGTGCGGGTGAAAATATCGACCACTTCTTGTTCAACGGCATCCATGGGGCGGAAAGTGTGGCATTCCGCGCCAAAATGGAATTCATTTTCCGCGGTCACCTTCATTACTTGAGAGTGCCGGGTTCTGGATAGGTGGTTAGGTTTGATCAGGTGGGGCGGCGCGGCGTAATTCGGTCTGGCGGTCGGCGATCTGGACCGAGAGGTCGACACAGAGGT
>CAISJA010000236.1 GCA_903885525.1 uncultured Opitutaceae bacterium | reverse complement strand
GCTGCAGCCATTCGATGGCGGTGGCGCGGCCCGCAGCATCGAACTCCACGAGCGTGCCGGATAGCCGGTTGTCGCCGGTGGCGATTTCGAAACGGCGCGGCATCCCGTCGAGAAAACGGCCGAGCACGGGTGCGATTTCTCGACCGAGCACTGATTCGTGCGGGCCGGTCATGCCGACGTCGCACTGGAAGGCCGTCTGCCGCCGCAGCAGCGAGCCGTCAGCGGTGGCCACATGCGTATGCGTCCCGAGCACCGCGGTCACGCGGCCGTCCAGGTGCCAGCCCAGGCCCTGTTTTTCGGAAGTCGCCTCGGCATGGATCTCCACGAGGACGCCGTCGAACCGGCCGGCGTGCTGCCGCAAGAGAGCATCGGCGGTGAGAAAGGGGCAGTCCACCTTCGGGCCCATGAAACTGCGCCCGAGCACCGTGAAGACCAGCAGACGGAAACCGTTTTTCTCCAGCACAACGTGATCGCGGCCCGGATTGGAGGGCGGCAGGTTGGCGGGCCGGCAGACGCGCCCAAACTGGCTGATCTCAGCATCCCAGCCCTTTTGGTCCCAGACGTGGTCGCCGAGCGTCAGGGCATCAATCCCGCTGTCCAGGAGCGTGCGCGCGAGGCTGCCGGTGATGCCGGCGCCGGCCGCCGCGTTCTCACCGTTGGCGATGATGAAATCGATTCCACGCGCGGCCCGCAATCCCGGCACGAGGGCAGCGACCGCCTCGCGTCCCGGTTTGCCAACAATGTCACCGATGAAGAGAAGTTTCACGCCACGGTGCGGTATGTCCTCACCGGATCACGGGGCCAGGTAGGTCGCGCCCCAGGCGTTGCCCAAGCTGGAGGGACTGAGGCGGGTGGCCTTGCCGCTTTCGGTGTCGATGAGGTAGAGGCTGCGGGACGTGGTGTTGCGGAAGGTGCAGATGACGTGACGGCCGTCCGCCAGCCAGACCGGTTCGACCGCGTCCATCGCCGCCTTCGTGACAACCTTGCCGCTGTTGGTGCCGAAATCATACACGGCCACCTGGAAGCCGCGGCCCTGGCCGGCGGTGAACACGATCTTCCGGGGGTCGGCGACACTCCAGTCGGGCTCCGCGCAGTAATTGGAAACCCCGGTGACGAGGCGGCTCATGGCGCCGCCGGCGGAGGACATGACATACAGCTGCGGCTTGCCGGCGGCGTCGGAGGTGAAGACGAGGCGCGAGCCGTCGGGCGAAAAGCAAGGGGAGGCCTCGACGGACTGGTTGTTGGTCAGGCGCTTGATCTGCCGGCCCTGGGGATTGCCGATATAAATCTCGGGATTGCCCTCGCCCGAGAGAATCATGGCCACCCGGGTGCCGTCATGGCTGAAGTGGGCGCCGCTGTTCGTGCCCTTGAAGCTGGCGAAGACACTAAGCTGGTGGGTCCGCACATCGAGCAGGTAGATGTCCGGGAAGCCGGTGCGGTAGCTGGTGAAGAGGATCCGGCCACCGTCGGGCGACCAGCGCGGACCGATGATTTCCTTGCCCTGCACGGGGTGGCTCTGCACTTCGCCGAAGAAGAGGTCGCTGGTCATGATCGTCTGCGCTCCGCCGCGATCGGTCACGAAGGCCAGCTTGCCGGCAAAGTAGCCGCGCAGGCCGCTGGTGCGCACGACGGCGACATCGGCGGCCTTGAGCAGCGCCTGCCGGAGGGACGCGCCGGTGACGGTTTCCGTGGCGAGGGCGGCGCCGGACGAACCCTTGGTGATGGTGACGGTGACCGAGGCGGGGCCGGCCGGTGAAAAACGGAAGGCGTAGGTCCCGCTGCCCGAGACCAGCCGGTAGTGGCCGTGGGTGCCGAAGGCGGCGAGGGCGAGGTTCTGCAGCTCCGCGGAGCCGGAGGAGACGGAGACGGCGATGGCGTCGCCACCGGCGGCCACATCAACGATGCCGGCATTATACTCGGCGAAGGCCGGTCCGGCGAGGAGGAGGCAGAAAATGAGACGAAAGGCTTGATGCATGGGAAAGAGGGTGGATTAATGAAGGACCGAGCCGGAGGGTTTTTGTTTTACTCGCCGCAGGCTCTTCACAAGGTCAAACGACCGGTTTTTCCAAGCCATTTTACCCATTATTTTGTGACCACCGACTCCATCAAAGAAGCCCTGAAGCAGGTTAAGTATCCTGGATTCAGCCGGGACATCGTGTCCTTCGGCCTCGTCCGCTCGGCGACGTTCGACGCCGGCACGGCCAAGGTCTCGCTCGCCATCACCACTTCCGACCCGAAGGTGCCGCTCCTGCTGAAAACCGAGGTCGAAAAATGCCTCCGCGCCCAGCCGGGCGTGGCCGATGTCATCATTGAGCTCGCCGTCTCGGCGGCCAAGGCCCCGGCGGCGGGCGGACAGTCCGCCCCTGGCGCGGGCACCACCCCCGCCGGAATCAAGCACTCCGTGGCCATCGCCTCCGGCAAGGGGGGCGTCGGCAAATCCACCTTCGCGGTCAACCTCGCCTGCGCCCTCGCCCAGATGCTCGGCTTGCGCGGACGCCCGGGCCGCGTCGGCCTGATGGACTGCGACATCTACGGGCCCTCGGTGCCACTGATGATGGGCATCACCGGCCGGCCCTCCGTCGACGGCGAGTCCCTGCTCCCCCTGGAGCGGCACGGCGTGAAAGTGATGTCGATGGGTTTCCTGGTGGACGACAACACCCCGGTCGTGTGGCGCGGGCCGATGGTGATGAAAACGATCCAGCAGTTCGTCCAGAACGTGAAGTGGGGCGAGCTCGACATCCTCCTCGTCGACCTGCCCCCGGGGACGGGCGATGCCCAGCTGTCCCTTGTCCAGACGCTGCCGCTCGATGGCGCCATCCTGGTCACGACGCCGCAGGTCGCCGCCACCAACGTGGCGCGCAAAGGCGGCCTGATGTTTCAAAAGGTCAACGTGCCGCTCCTCGGCGTGGCGGAGAACATGAGCTGGCTGGTGGACGCCGCCGGCCACCGCCTGCCGATCTTCGGCGAGGGCGGCGGAGCGGCCACGGCCGAATCGCTTGGCACAGACTTGCTCGGCCAGGTGCCGCTGGCCCAGGAAATCCGCGTCGGCGGCGACGGTGGTGAGCCGGTGGTTGTCAGCCATCCCACCGGTGAGTCCGCCCAGGTTTTCCGCACTATTGCACAGGAGCTGCTGGAAAGGCTCAAAATCTGAACCATGCCGACAGGTAGACCTAAGTTGTGGTCGGATCATCCATTGACAGGCCCGGAAAAGAACTCCTAGTTTACAACCATGCAGGTCCTTCGTCCTCACTCTTTTTTCCGCGGCTTGCCGGAGAAGCGGACGAACTGTCGCTGAATCCCGCTGCCATGGCGAATCCCTCCCCCACTCTCGAGAAAAAAGGCTGCAAGGATTTCGTCAAACATTCGAGCCTGTACCAGGAATTCCTCGCTGAGCGGGAGGAGATACTGAAGCACAAGTGGCTGGAGTCGGAACGGCTCGGCTACGATATTGGTTTTGAGCGCGCCTTGCTCGATTGGATCCGCAAGCACCGCGATGCCTGGCGGGCCAACCGGCGCGCCCAGCTGGGGGCTCTTCCGGCCGAAACGGTCAAAAAGTCCTGAACCCCGCCACGAGCGCCCGGGCAAAGGAGTCCTCCCGACGGCAGATCACCTGCGGCGCGTCTGCGGCGGCCGCCCTTGCCCCGCCGGGAAAACCACGAAGGGGGTGGCGCAACAGACGGACTGGCCGAGCCAGGAATCAATCCGGCCAAAAGAAAAGGCCGGTCGCTGGGACCGGCCGGAAGGGGGGGGATGCCGAAAGGCGGGTTACTTGATCTCCTTGTGGAGCGTGTGGCGCTTGAGGAAGGGATTGTACTTCTTCTTCTCAATCCGCTCGGTGACGGTCTTCTTGTTGCGCTTGGTCAGGTAACGCGAGACGGGTTTGCCCTCTTTGCGGGCTTCGGTGCATTCCAGGATGACGGTTTCTTGCATGGCTTGAAAGGGTTGAAGGGTCAGAGCAAAGCTTCCCGCCCGCCCTGCGCAACCCTAAAGTTTTTGCGGCGCGAAAACTTATGGTGGGGGATTGGGGCATAAACCGATCCATCCATGCATTTCCATCCTCCTGCTGGTAAGTCGATATTTGCCGGCCAGGCAGACTTGAAGTACTGATCCGGAAACAAGCGTGTATTTCCACCCGACCCCACCCCCCCCGGATTTTCGCGCAGCGAAAATCTAGGCGCTGACCTTCTTATCGGTCAAGGGCATCATGACCCCGCGGCGGAACAGGTTCACCTGCCCGGTGCTGGAGGAGACCACGATGGCGATGCAATCGGCGGCGAGGGAGACGGCGGCGGCGGCGGCGTGGCGCGAACCCAGGCCGCTCGGCAGCGTGTGGGTGGAGTCCGCCACCTGGATCAGCGAACCCGCCGCCTCCACCACTCCGTCTCCCCGGATGATGAAGGCCCCGTCGATGGACGAAAATTCCTTGATGGTTTCGTCCATGAAAGGGTTGAGGATGTTGCGGTCCTCCTCCTTGTAGCCATAAAATGGATTCAGCACGAGCGGCTTGATCATGCGCTCGATCTTCGCGCTGTCTCCGACCACGAAGAGGCAGCCGACGGGACGGCCCTCGCGCCCCTCGACGGCGAGTTCCGTGGCGACGCCGATCACGCGCTCCAGCACCTCGGGCTTCACATCCTCGGGAAGGAGGTCCTGATGGCCAGTCAACAGGGTCTGGAATTCCTTCTCCACGTCCACGACCACCACGGTGTCGAACTGGTTGCTGCCCGCCATGCCGCTGACGCAACAGACCCGGTCGGAGAACAGGATGAGTCCGCGCGTCAGCCCGACCAGGATCGAGCTCCGGAGCTGTGCCATCCGCTGGTTGGAGAACGAGCGCACCTGGATCGTCTCGGAGTAGCGGCCGGGATGCTCGTCGGCCTCGGACAGGTTCCGGGTGACCAGAATCGTCTTGAGCGAGGCCGGCCACCGCGGGGTCTCGAAGCCCCCGTTGAAGGTGTCGCCGAACACCATCAGGGTGCGGCAACCGCTGCCCCGGGCGATCTTCTCCGCCTCGCGGAGAATCGCCCGGTTGGTGCGGTTCTCCGAGGCCAGGACCGGCTTGCCCGAGATGCCGCCGAAGCCGGCAAAGAGCCTTTCGTAGAGCGAATCCAGGTCGGGCGCATTGATGAGGGCGTCCACGAAATCCTGCTCCTTGAGCAGGCGCGCCAGCGAGGCCAACACCTGCAGATAATCGCGGGTTTTCTCCGCCGCGATCAGCATGATCACGAGGCGCACGGGCTCGTTTTCCATCGCGCCGTCATAGCGGATGCCATAGTGGCTCCGGCCAACCGCGATGAGGTAGCGGCGTCCCATTTTGGCCCGGACGTGCGGCAGTGCGACGCCGAGTCCGAGGTAGGTGGTCATCGTGTTTTCGCGGCGGAGGAGACCCTTGAGCAGGGCGTCCCGGTCCAAATCGGGAAAGCGGTCGACCGTCAGATTGAGCAGCTCCTCCAGCGAGCCTTCCATGTCGCCACTCGCCAGGTCGACGACGCGGCTGCGGGTGATGTACTTGTCAAGCCGCATGGATCAGGGGGGACAGCGTGGGGAATGAAGCGGGCGGGAGTGCCCGGTTAAGCAGGGCGGGGAAAAGGCGGTGCGACGCCGGGGAGCCGGCTATTTTTCCCACTCGAGCGCGCCCTTCCGCACCTCGTAGAACAGACCGAGCACGAGCACGCCGAGGAAGCAGAGCATCGGGAGCAGAATGGGGATGTGCTGCGCGAGAAAATCGCGGTAGACGAAGGTCCACGGGAGCAGGAACACGACCTCGATGTCGAGGAGGATGAACAGCATCGCGGTGACGTAGAACTTCACGGGGAAGCGGGTGTGCGAGCCGTCGGAGGGGATGCCACACTCGTAGGCCGCGTCCTTGATCTTGGTGGACCGGGCCCGCTGGCCGAGAAAGTGGCTGAGCGCGATCACGCCGCCGGCGATG
>CAISJA010000235.1 GCA_903885525.1 uncultured Opitutaceae bacterium | reverse complement strand
GGCCTGGGCGGCGGCGGTGGGATTGGTGCCAAGCCGCACCTCGATCCCGTCGGGAATGCCGTCGCCATCGGTGTCGGAATTCAGCGGACTGGTGCCAGTGCGAAACTCCTGCAAGTTTGTCAGCCCGTCGTTGTCCGGATCGGCCTTGGGGTCCACGCCCAAATGCCCGAAATAGAACATCTCCCACGTGTCGGGCAGCCCGTTGCCGTCGGTATCTTCGGCTGCGCTCACCGGCTGGCTCGGATCGAACTCGATCGCCCGGATGAAGAGGGTGGCGGAGCCGTCGGCGGTGAGGCTGACGTTCAGCGTGGCATTGTTTCCCCGAGGATTGAAATTGGGGAAAAAGGTCCAAGTCTGCAGATCGTAGCTGGTCTGGATAAGGTAGTTTCGCCCGGCCTTGCCATACCAGGTGTACTTCCAGGTATTGGGTTGCGTGCTGGCATCCAGGGAGAGCGCCTGGCTAAAGTCGTCCGGCTGGACCACGATTTGGGCACCCAACCCGGCGGGGAGCAGGGCCAGCAGGAGCAGGAGACGGAGTATCATGGTGGCACGGGGCTGTGATTAGTGGCCGGAATCGCTCCAAAAGCGGATGACCGGGCTGGGGGGCGGAGTCTTCGCGGCCAGTTGCTGGCGGGCCTGTTCGTCGGCCTGCCGCTGGTTAAAGTCCGCGGTGAGCTGCGCCTGCTGATGCTGGTAGGCGGCGTGGAAGTAATCGAGGGCTTCCAGCGCCGTGGCATTGGCCTTGAGATCGGCGGCTTTGCCTTCGAAGACGTAATCAGGTTTTGCTCCTTTCGCAGCCAGTTGGCGGAGCGCTTCCGCGTGTGTGGTGGCGTCCGGCTCGCCGTCATCGGCGGAGACGAAGCCATACCACGAAATGACCATATCGTCAGTCTCCAGGGTGGCCGCCAGGCTGAAGAGACGGAAATCGACATTGGAGAGGGCGTGGTAGGTCTTGCCGTCAAGCGTCCAGCTCAACTCGGTGCGGGTCTGTTTCCCCAAATGCACGACGGCGGTCATGATGCTGGTATCGTTGGTTTTGGCAGCCCAGCGTTTCTGGCGGGCAAGATCATCCGCCGAGAGAGGGGGCGGCGGCGCGGGCGGCGGCACCTTGGCCAGTTTGGGTGGCTGCACCCGGCTGATGGTCTCGGTATGGTCGCTGAGCTGCCGAACCTTTCGGGCAATTTCCACGTACGGCACCGCGGGGGGCGCGGCGGCGGCGGTGCTGGCAGTCAAGGCGGTTGCCTGCCCTTGGGCCGGTACGGTGGACGCCAGCCAGGCCAAGCCGAGGGAAAGGATGCCGCTGATGAACGACAATTCCACCGAAGCCACCCTCCTCGTGGATGCTGCGGCCTTGCACGCGGGGGCGCCGCGCCAAGGCCAGACCGTGCGACGGTAAAATTTCATAAACTGGTGGGAAGTTAGCCGCGACTTGGCCCGGTCGCGATCGGACAGGGTGTGAGTTGCCGGGCCGTGGAAGAGTGAGCAACAAGTATTTTCAAGTGGGCGGAGCAGTGAGGAGAAAGAGCGAGGGCCAGCAACGCAACATCCGCGGGCGGAAGTCAATTTTAAATGGGCGATATGTCGCCCATCTATGAATGATAATTCGGCTAGGCTGGCTGCCGCCAAGCGCCCATGCCAAGCCGTCGATACAAACCCGTTGTCCGGACCAACCGCAATTCCATCGGGAAAACGGTCGCCAAGCTCCGCCGGGCGCAAGACCTCACCCAGGAAGGACTCGCTGGGCGGTGTCAAATCGCCGGGTGGCCGGTATCCCGCGACGCGATCAAACGGGTGGAATCGGGTGAACGTGAGGTGACGGACATCGAGCTGCGATGGTTGGCGGCGGCGCTGCGGGTGCCGCCTGCCGTCGTCCTGGACTGAGTGGATGAACCGCGGCCGTTGCTTGCCGATCGATAGGCCCGGATCTCATCGATCCTGCAAGGCGGTCAACAGACTTACCTGGCCTGTTTTCATGTTCACTGTTCCGCGGGTGCGCCCTGCCGGGCACACGACAAAAAGCCCCGGCACACCGGCCGGGGCGAAAACAGGAGGGGGGCAGGACGGCTCAGCCGTGGAACAGCTCGGCGAGGAAGTCCTGCATCTCCTTCCACGAGGCGGTGGCGGCGGTGGCGTGGTAGCCGATGCCGCTCATCTCCGGATGCAGGGCCTTGATCCGGTCCGCCTGCGGATTGGTGAAAGCGTGCAGGGCGCCGGGGTAGTCGATCCACTTCCACTGAAAATGCCCGGCCTCCATGGCCTGCTGGAAGGCGGCGATCTGCGCGGGCTTGACCATGGGGTCGGCCGCGCCGTTGAGCATCAGGAAACGGATGCCGTGCTCCGCTCCGGTGGGCACCGGCAGCAACCCGCCGTGGAAGCTGACGATGCCCGCCAGCGGCGCTCCGCTGAAGGCCAGCGCCTGGCAGGTGGAGCCCCCGAAGCAAAAGCCGATCGCCGCCACTTTCCCTGAGGCCACCAGGCCGGTTTGCAACAACTGGTCGAGTCCGGCCCGGGCGCGCTCCGCCAGGGAGAGTTTGCCGCTGTAGAACTGGCCGGCCAGTTCACCGGCGCGCTTCGGGTCCTCGGTGTTCACGCCCTGGCCGTACATGTCGGCCACGAAGGCCACATAGCCCATTTCCGCGAGCTGCTGGGCGCGGCCCTTGACGTAGTCATTCAGGCCCCACCATTCGGGGACGACCAGCACGCCGGGGCGAGCGCCGCTCCGGCTGTCATCGTAGGACAGCCAGCCCTCGAGGGCGGCCCCGCCCTGGGTGTAGGCGACAGGCTGGCTGATGATTTTGGCGGACAGGGCGGCCGGCAGCATCACTGCGGCCAATCCGAAGGCAAGGAGGCGTGGCTTCATGCCCCGAACGTAAGGGCCGCCGCCGGCAGCGCAAGCGCGGGCCGGCGGGTTCCGGTCCCGACGCGGCGGGCAGGCGGCGAGATGCATGGCCCGACGGAGCGGAGCCCGCTCCCGGCCGGATACGCTGCGCTCAAACAAGCCTCACTTTCCGCCCGGGGCTGGCGGTGGCACGATCCAACGCCGCAAACAGGCCTGGAGGTCCTGCAGCCGGACGGGTTTGGCGAGAAAATCATTCATCCCCGCCGCAAAGCATTCCTCGCGGTCCTCCGCCCGGGCATTGGCCGTGAGGGCGATGATCGGCAGCTTCGCGTAGGGGCCGAGGGCGCGGATCCGCTGGGTGACTTCGGAGCCGCGGATGTCCGGCATCTGCATGTCCATGAAAACCAAGGTCCAGCTTTGGCGGGCCACGAGCTCCAACCCGTCGAGGCCGTTGCTCGCAATGGTCACCTCCAGTCCCATGCGGCGAAGCATCGACTCGATCACCCGTTGGTTCCCCCAGTCATCCTCCACCACGAGGACGCGGCCGTGGAACTGCGGCGGCGGCACGGCCTGCGGTGCCGGAGCGGGCACGGCCTTCGCCAGCTCGCCGGGCTCCACCGCCGGCAACGGCAGCTCGAAGAAAAACTCGCTCCCCACGCCTGCGGTGCTGTGCACCCCGATCTCACCACCCATCTGGCGGACGAGATTTTGCGAGATGGCGAGTCCTAGGCCGGAGCCGCCAAAGCGCCGTGTCATGGAATTGTCGCCCTGGCGGAATTTCTCGAAAAGTCGGGCCTGAATCTCGGCGGGGATGCCGATGCCGGTGTCGCGCACCCGGAAGCGGAGGTGGCGCACCGTCTTTTCCACCCGGCTCTCCACCTCGATGTCCACGCCGCCCCGGTCGGTGAATTTCACCGCATTGCCCACCAGGTTGAGGAGCACCTGGCGCAGCCGCATCGGATCGCCCCGCACGGTCAGGGGCAGGCCCGGGGCCAGCCGGCAGTCCAGGCGCAGGGCCTTGGCCTGGGACCGCGTGTCGAAGAGGGCCACCACCTCCCCCACGACCTCGGCCGGGTTGAACTCGATCTGCTCGATCTCCAGCTTCCCGCTCTCGATGCGCGAAAGATCAAGAATGTCGTTGAGGAGGCGCAGCAGGGTGTCGGCCGACTTGCCCGCCACCTCGACCTGCTTCGCCTGCTCCAGGGTGAGCGGCGAGCTGCCGAGCAGCTGGAGCATGCCGATGATCCCGTTCATCGGCGTGCGGATCTCATGGCTCATCGTGGCGAGAAACTCCGACTTCGCCTGGTTGGCCGACTCGGCACGCCGCTTCGCATCGCTCAGGGTGGTGACGAGCTCGTCGTTCTCAAAGATCAGCCGGTAGAGCTTGTACATGTCCCCATGATGCAGCCGCGTGGTGTTGAGCAGGAAGGCGGCATAGATCACGGTGCAGCCGGCGAGGATCCAACCGTCCGGCGCAGACAGCTGGAGAAACCGCACCATGATGGGTGTCAGCGTCAGGACAACATAGCTGAAGTAGCAGCGCGGCACGGAGGCGAGGGAGCGGGCCGCCCCGGCATTGAGGCCGGCCAGGACAAAGATCACCAGCGTGCGCGGCAACAGGGAGTTGGTTTCCAGAAAGATCCAGGCTCCTGCCCCCCAGACCGCCCCGGCCGCCATCACTTCATAGATAAAAACCCGCCGCCAGACATGGTGCTCGGCATCCTGGGGCCGCCGCCGCACAAAATACCAGGTGGTGGCAAACCGGAGGACCGTCACCGCCAGTCCGGCGGCCAGCCAGCACAGGTTCGCCCGCACCGGGACAACCGTCCACAGGCCGGCGGCCAGAATCAGGGCAAGCACGAAATTGGAAAACAGCCCGAAGCCCGCCTGGCGGTAGAGCAGCCAGGTCAATTCGGCGTCGACCCGAAGCTGAATGTTCCGGGAGACCTCTGCGGCCGATTTGCTGCCTGCTGTCATCGGCCGTCATATGAGCCGGCCGGACACAGGCCGACAAGGGTTTTTGCAATTTTATGGCACAGCGGGCGGAGTCCGCTGCCGTCTCCTCTGCCGGACCGGCAGACAATCCCAAAGCCGCCACCCCGGAACCTGTTGACCGAGGCCGCCTCTGCTTGTCCAATCCGCGCATGCTCCCGTCTCTCCGGTTTGCTGTGGGCTGCGTTCTCGCGCTCTGCGCGGCGCTCGCCACCGTCGCCGCCCCGCCCCCGCCGCCTTCCACCGCCTGCGTGCAGGTCCGCGGCCGCGAATTCATCGCCCCCTCCGGCGAAGTGCTCCGCCTGCGCGGCACCAACCTCGGCAACTGGCTCCTGCCGGAAGGCTACATGTGGGGCTTTGAAAAAGCCGCCTCTCCCCGGCTCATCGAGGATGTGGTCGCCGAACTGCTCGGGGATGTCTCCGCCGCCGAGTTCTGGCGGGCCTGGCGCGACAACTACGTCACCCGCGACGACATCCATTTTCTCCGCGCCGCGGGCTTCAACTCCGTGCGGGTCCCGCTGAACTGGCGCCTCTTCGTCAGCCCCGACGCCCCCTTCCGGTTGGCGGGGCCGGGCTGGGCGCTGCTCGACCGCGTGATCGGCTGGTGCCGCGACGAAGGGCTCTACGTCGTCATCGACCTGCACGCCGCCCCCGGCGGACAGACCGGCGCCAACATCGACGACAGCCGCGCCCGGCCGCTGCTCTTCGAGGACCCGGCCGCCCAGCAGCTCACCGTCGAACTCTGGCAGGCCCTGGCCGCGCGCTACCGGGACGAGGCCACTGTGCTGGGCTACGACCTGCTCAACGAGCCGGTCGCCGACTACCACAACCCCGCCAAGTACAACCCGCTGCTCGCCGC
>CAISJA010000234.1 GCA_903885525.1 uncultured Opitutaceae bacterium | reverse complement strand
GTCGACCAACCGGCCGACCTGAAGAATTTCTGGAACGCCATCCAGCAGCTCGGCCGCGAGCGCAAGCTGCTGGCCTACCACGACCGCTCCGACGGCGGGCTGTTCGCCTGTGCGGTGGAGATGGCCTTCGCCGGCCACACCGGCGTCGATCTGGAAATCCCACACCGGCACGAGGCCTTCGCCGCCCTGTTCAACGAGGAGCTGGGTGCCATCATCCAGGTGCGCCGGTCCGACCTCGACCCGGTGCTGCTCACGCTCCGGCAGCACGGCCTGAAGGCGTGCGTCTCCCGCGTCGGCACGCTGAACTCCACCCACACCTTCCGCGTCCGGCGCAACGGCGAAATCCTGTTCGAGGAGGACCTGTTCCGCCTGCGCGCCCTCTGGTCCGACACCACCCGCCGCATCCAGGCCCTGCGCGACAACCCGCTGGGCGCGGAGCAGGAATTCAGGCTCAAGCTGGACCGGACCGACCCTGGCATCACGCCCAGGCTGACGTTCACCCCGACCCGGCCGTTTTTCCCAGAAAGCGCGGCCGCCGGGCACCCGGCCGTTTCCCCGGTCGCCTCCTCCCGGGGCCGGGCCGGGCCCAAGATCGCCATCCTGCGCGAGCAGGGCGTCAACAGCCAGGTCGAGATGGCGGCCGCCTTCACCCGCGCCGGCTTCCGCGCCGTCGATGTGCACATGACGGACATCCTCAGCGGCCGCACCACGCTGCGCGATTTCCGCGGGCTCGCCGCCTGCGGCGGTTTCAGCTACGGCGATGTCCTCGGAGCCGGTGAGGGCTGGGCGAAGAGCATCCTCTTCCACGAGGGTGCCCGCGCCGAGTTCGCCGCCTTCTTCGCCCGGCCGGACACCTTTGCCCTCGGCGTCTGCAACGGCTGCCAGATGATGAGCAACCTGTCCGGGATCATCCCCGGCGCCACCCACTGGCCGCGCTTCGTGCAGAATCAATCTGGACGATTCGAGGGCCGCTTCGCCTCGCTCCGGATCGAGCCGAGCCCCAGCGTGCTGTTGGCCGGCATGGCTGGGTCCGTCATTCCCATCGCCGTCGCCCACGGCGAAGGCTACGCCGAATTCGCCAGCCCCGAGGCCGCCCGGGCCTGCCACGAATCCGGACTCGTCGCCGCCCGCTTCTGCGACCACCGCCATGAGCCCACCGCACTCTACCCGCTCAACCCGAACGGCTCGCCCTTCGGCCTGACCGCGCTGACCACCACCGACGGCCGGGTGACGATCATGATGCCGCACCCCGAGCGCGTGCACCGCACCTGCACCCTCAGCTGGCATCCGCCCGAATGGGGCGAGGACTCGCCCTGGATGCAGCTCTTCTACAACGCCCGCCGCTGGGCCGGCTGAACCGGCCGGACGAGTCGCACCTGCCAAGTGCGGCCCCGAAGGGTTTAGCTTGCGCCCTGATGCTGACCGAAGCGGAAATCCTTACCTTGCTGGCTGATCTCGCATCCTTCCGGGTCGAGCGCACCGTTTCGAACGGACCGCGCAAAGGGGTCGCCAACGAGGCGCAGGAATGAATCCTGACCGCGCGCCGGCGCGCGGCCATCAAGCCCTTCGACGCCCAGCCCTGTCGCGGCGCGACGATGGAAGACCTGGCCCAGGATCTGTTCCTCAACACCTACCGGGCCGCCGCCATCGGCCGCGAAGTGCTGGAAGAAAACCATGGGGAAGTGGAAGCCCAAATGGCCTCGTTGCGCCTCTACGATCTTGGCCGGCATTGTCCGACGCACGCCGCCATCCTGCTCTTCGCCAAGGATCCCCTCCGGTGGCTGCCCCATGCCTAGGTTCATTTTATCGATTTCCCCGGAACCACCATGGAGGGAGATCCGACGGAGAAACGATTTACCGGGGACTTGCTCACGCTCCTGCGGGAACTGGACGCCTTCGTTCGCACCTTGCCCACGGTCCGGCCGCTTGGGGTGTCCGCCCTGCGGGAAGAAACCACCTATGATTTTCCGCCGGTGGCGATCCGGGAGCTGCTGATGAACGCGGTGGCCCACCGGTCCTATGACGCCGCCTCGCCCATCCGCTTTTACCGTTTCTCTGACCGGCTGGAAATCATCAGTCCCGGCCCCTTGTACGGGGAAGCCACGCCGGCCAATTTTCCCCGCCAAACCAGTTATCGCAACCCGGTGATCCGAAGATCGTTTGACTGAACTCTGGACCAGCGCGGCCGCCGGCCTGACCATTGTTTCCGCCGTGTCTCCCCTCTTGGAAGAGGGCACCGGCGAAGTCCGGCCCCCTCACCTGGAAAAGCTCGCCCCCGGCTTGCGCTGGTCCCGGGCGATCTGGCCCTGGCCCGGGTGGAGGATGAACTCAGTTCGCAATGGTCGGATTGCCTCGATGGAAAAGCCAAGGCCTTCCGGATCACCGCCGCGTTCCATCGCGTGGTGCGACTCGCGGCAAGAGAATTTCAAGCCGACCTGATCCTGCTTGACGTCGGCCCGAATCTTGGGGCCTTGAACCGTTGCGCGCTCATTGCCGCGGATCATGTCGAGCTCCGGCATTACCCCAGCCTCATGCCCATGGCGATGGAGGCGAGGAAGCCCATCTTCAATCTCAAGCCGGCGGATGGAGCCATCGGCGCGCACGCCGCAGCCGTGGCTGAGTGCGGCAAGGATTTCGCCCGCCTGGCGCGGCGTTTGGCGGACGCAACCGGGTTGGCTTTGCCCGCTCACCTCTAACCGCCCGGCGCGGCCAAGGCCCTTGGCTTGGTGCCCGCTGCCTGCGGGCGATCATTCTCGCAGCCGCGGCTGCTAAACCTACCATCAGGGTCATGCGCCCGATCATTCTCACCGTGGACGACGCCAAGGCCGTCCGCACCCTCGCCAAGCAGGCTCTGGCCCCCTTCGCCTGCGAGGCGCAGGAGGCCACCAACGGCTACAACGCCCTCTTCGCGATGGAAAAGGCCCTGCCCGACCTGGTCCTCCTCGATGTGAGCATGCCCATCATGGGCGGCTTGGAACTGCTGGAGATGATGCGCGCCAACGCCACGCTCCGGCCGATCCCGGTACTGATGCTCACCTCGCCCGCCGACCATGCCGCCGTGCCCAAAATCACCGCCCTCGGTGTGTCGGGCCTGCTGGTCAAGCCGTTCCCCCCGGCCGCGCTGGTGGAAAAAATCCTGCGGATCCTGCCGCTCCGGAAGCACGCGCCGGAGGGCTGAGCCGGGTCCGCCGCCGCGAGGCCGCTCCCGGACCGGCGCCCGGTCGGCCGCGGGCCGGCCCGCCCCGTTCCCGCCGCGGCAAAGCCGGCTCCTCCCGTCGGAACGGGCACTTGCCGCGGCCGCCGCGTCCGGCACACTTTCCCCTGACATGGACCACATCACTGCCGGCCAGTACTGGAATGCCAACGCCGAGGCCTGGACGAAACTCGCCCGCGCCGGCTACGACGTCTACCGCGACCACCTCAACACGCCTGCCTTCCTGGAGCTGCTGCCGGACGTGGCCGGCCGGCAGGGCCTTGATCTCGGCTGCGGCGAAGGGTCCAACACCCGGCTGGTGGCCCGGCGCGGGGCGAGCGTGGCCGCCATCGACATCGCCCCAGTCTTCATCCGCCACGCCCAGGCTGAGGAGGCCCGGGCGCCGCTCGGCATCACCTACCAGGAGGCGAGCGCCGTCGCCCTGCCGTTTGCCGACGCCTCCTTCGATTTCGCCACCGCCTTCATGAGCCTGATGGACATCCCGGAAACGGAACAGGTGCTGGCCGAAGCGTTCCGGGTGCTGCGACCGGGCGGCTTCCTGCAATTTTCCATTCTGCACCCCTGCTTCAATCCCCCGCACCGGCGCAACTGCCGCGATGAAGAGCGCGTGACCTACGCCATCGAGGTCGGCGACTATTTTGTGGACGACTCGGGCCGGGTGGATGAATGGATCTTCGGCACCGCCCCGGAAGCCTTGCGCGGCCGGCTGCCCAAGTTCAAGGTCCCGCGCTTCCACCGCCCGCTAAATCTCTGGTTCAATCTTCTCCTTGCCACCGGCTTCACGCTGGAGCGCATCGCCGAGCCCTACCCCTCCGATGCCACCGTCCGCGAGCATCCTTCGCTCCAGGACGCCCAGGTGGCCGCATATTTCCTGCATGTGCGAGTGAGGAAACCGCGTTAGACGATACCTCTCCTGTCGGGCGGCCTCACCCCTCGAAAGCACGCTCGTCACTAGGTCCGCCAGACCCAGCCCTAGCGGGAAATCCGGGTGTCCTTTCCGCCGGCGGGGTTCGCCGAACGCTTCTTTTTCCCAAACAGCCAACCGGGCTTTATTGCCGACCGCCGGTGCGGCTGCTGCCGGCGGTTTCCCGGGCACAGCGGGCCCACCGCCGTGCGGCGACGCCGGGTGTTGGCGACACGGAGCGGTGCCGGTGGAGAAAAACCCGGCAACCTCGGCACGCCGCCGGGGTCGCACCCCGCTTGACCCCACCCGTTCTTTGGGTCAAATCCACTGCCGGCTCACTCCTTTCCCATGAGAAATCCTTCCGCCCTCGGTGGCGTGCTTGCCCTGATTGTCCTGCTGCTGACCGGCTGTGTCGCCGCGCAGTACGAAACTTATGCCCCCGCCCCTCCGCCGCCCGCCGCCCAGTCGGCACCCGGCCGCGTCTACCTGATGCTGGTGGTGCCGGAGGGGGTGGTGCCCGGCTCCCTCACCACCCGTCGCGCCGAGGTGATCGACTACCTCCTCGCCAACGGGCTGCTGGCGAGCCCCGACGATCTGGTCAACGATGCCACCACCGCCGACCTCGTCGTCCGCGCCACGCTTTCCCCCGAGGGTTTCGCCATCACGCTCATCGAGCCCTCCGCCGCCCACGCCGACACGGGCGACCTGACGGATCTGCCGGCGGAATACGGCTACTACAACGTCCTCATTTTCTACGGCGCCTTCTCTGCAGGACATTATGACCGCGACCGCGACCGCGGACCACGGCGGCCACAGCCGCCCCCGCCGCCGCCCCGGCATGCTCCGCCGCACTGCGAGCCCCGCCACGACGGTCCGGCCCCGCGCCCCGCCCCCGAGCACCACCCAGCCACTCCGCCGAACCGTCCGGCGCAAGGGGATGAACCCCGCCCCGCCCGCCCGCCGCTGC